>JAFTXB010000144.1 GCA_017461825.1 Clostridia bacterium | reverse complement strand
ATGCTCTTTCTTTTTTTACTTTTTTACACTTTGTTTGCAATATCTGTTGGCTTCACCCCAACATTTATTATAGAACCCAAAAAAGTGGGGTCGACCGCTAGGCCGACCCACAAATTCAGCTTATAATCAGTTGGTATAGTTATCGAAATACCCCTGCACATAAACGACAGGAGTTCCCTTATCGCCCGAACCGGAGGTCAAATCGCAGAGAGAACCGATGAGGTCGGTAAGCTGACGGGGGGTAGTTCCCTGAGCCGCCATGTTGCCAACCAACGAGCCACTCTTTGCACGAATGCTGTTGGAGATCGCCTTCTTCAGCTCCTCGCCCGAGAGATCCTTATAATCGTTATCTGCAAGATATTTAAGCTTTAATTCATTAGGGGTTCCTTCAAGTCCGGCAGTATATGCGGGAGAAACGACCGGATCTGCAAGCTCCCAAATTTTACCCTTGGGGTCCTTAAACGCGCCGTCACCGTATACCATAACTTCAACATGCTTGCCGGTAGCCTCAAGCATTCTCGCTTGAATATCGAGCACCAGTTCCGTGCATTCGCGCGGAAAGAGCTTTACGGTATCCTCAGTGGACTTGTTAGAACCAAGCAGTCCGTACTTTTCATTACAGCCGCTGCCGTCAACGGGTGCGTTGAGGATATCATCCAAGCCGCAAACGACCTTTGCGCCCGCAGCCTTAAGAATACGCTTGGTGCGTGCACGGGTGTGAATATCGCAGGTCAAAACACAATCGGTATAGTTTAAGATCGTCTTTGCCTGATTTGCGAAGATGATCTCCACCTCGGCACCGCAGGAACGGATAAGGTTAGCGTAATAGTCAACATAATCTACACCCGTAAACTCCAGCTTGGTCTCACCAAACAGCTCACGGTAGCGCTCCAACGTCAAAACGTCACTGTAAGGATTGATCCCCGCCTCGTCGATCTGATCCATGCTGACCAAAGCGTTTCCAACCTCATCTGAGGGGTATGCCAGCATCAAAACGATCTTTTTCGCGCCCATTGCAATGCCGCGCAGGCAGATTGCAAAACGGTTACGCGAGAGAATTGGGAAAATGACACCAACGGTCTCGCCGCCAAGCTTTGTACGTACATCCTTTGCAATTGCCTCCACCGACGCGTAGTTTCCTTGCGAGCGAGCCACGATCGACTCGGTGATCGAGATGACATCACGGTCACGAATCTCAAAGCCCTCGGCATCTGCAGCCTCAAGGACACTATTGGTAACGATTGCAGCAAGGTCGTCACCCTGTCTGATAATAGGGCAACGGATTCCGCGTGATACTGTACCGACTTTACGTTCTTTCTTATCCATTGTTTTCAAAACCTTTCTTTTGCAAAATCCGCATAGCAGAACAACTGATTCTGCCAGGGAATGCGGTTTTGCGGTTTACGAAATTACTCGTTTCGAAAATCGCACACTATATTATATACCGAAAATTGGAAAAAGTCAAGAAAAAGTATAAAACAGAAGCAATTTTTTTTACGAAAAACTTCATTTTTCCTTATTTTTTCTCTTTTTTGGGGGCTTTAAACCGAAAAAATGAAAAAAAGCAATTCATTTTACGCAAAAAAACTCGACTTCCTCTCCCACAGGGCCGATGCAAAAGGCAATGCGCGCGGGATAGGGCGGATTTGATGGAATACAGATATCGTGCGGCTCCTCGGTAACGGTGTAGCCTGCCGCTCTGACAGCCTCAATGCAAGCGTCTGTATCAACAACATCCAGCGCAATGTGTCGGAGTGCCCCTGCCGAGAGACGGTCGGTTCCATTTGCAAAGATCTCAAAAAGTCCCGCACCCGTATCCAGCATAACGGCAGCCATGTCTCCCTCGCCCCAAGCTCGCGCCACGGGCAGTCCTAAAATATCACGGTAAAAATGCACCGTCTTTTCATATTCCTCCACACCACAGCATTTCAGTGCAATGTGGTGGATCCCTGTAACTTTTGGTTGATTGCTCATGAGAATACTCCTTTTCGTTCACTCCGCCAGCACGAATTCGGAAAAGAATTCGGGACGGTGATAATCGGGATTGGGCACGTCAACGTTGTTAAAGCAAGCGTAGTGCGGATGGTCGGTAAGATCCCCGCACTTGTAGAAATTGCCGCGCAGGATAGCACCGACCTCATGGCGGTAGGTGGGAATATACTTTTGAATAAACGCCACGGGAATGGTGTAGTCCAGCTCCCAACGGTCATCGTATACTGCCGACTTGATTCCCAAAGTATCAATATCGGTGGGATCGATCATTTCATATCGCTCGCGGTCATATCGGACAGAGGCGTATGCGGCACAGTTGGGATTGATCTCAATGTTGATGTAGCGCGGATCGGTCTCTGCGGCATACTGCATAAAGAGCTCCATGCAGCTGTCCTGACAAACGGGGGTATTGTGCGCGGTCTCAACAGCGCGCAAATTCGTTTCAAAGGACACGAAATGCACCGAAAAGCCGGTTTCATTCCAAGAGACCGTCACCCTCGTTTCGGGGCGTGCGGGAAACTCCTTCTCCCACGGAAAATTGTCAAGGCAGAAGGTACTGCCGCTTTTTGTGATCCTGTTCATATCAATTACTCCTTTAATTTTGAAAAAATATCAATTCGGCAAACGATCTGATCCTTGATAACGGTTGTCTTGGCAAGCGCTTCCTTGATAATTTGAATGTTGATCTTCGATTTTCCGAACCCCAACGCACCCATGCGCTACTCCTTATTGAATTCCGAGATCCCAGTACAGTCTTGACAGCACATATTTGTCCCGAATATCCTTTGTTGCTTGGAAGGTCAAGGGCAGAATATCCTCACTAAGACCAATATCCTCTATTGATTTTGGAGCATTGAGCCGATCTAAAATAGAAACGATCTTCGACTCACTTGGCACGGTATCCATGATTTCAAGCAATTCGTTCCAATGTTCAAGAATCACATCAAGGCGCTTAGCGTGGCGTTCCTTGTCGTATTTTCCTTCCTTTTTCTCCTGTGCGATCATCTGCTCTGCACCTGCTCCGATAAAATCACGAAGTGTTTCGCTCCATGTAGCAAAATCAAAATGATTTGCGTGCGCCAATGCCTTTTCTCTATTGGGTGAAATTGCCTTGAGTTGCTCATATTTTTGGATCGCAAGACGCGTTCCAATGGCACATTGAATACCGTGAAGAGCCACAGGAGTTCCCTTAGAAAGCCCTCTCATGTCCCAGATATGAGAATAGTAATGCTCCACACCGGAGGCAGGGCGAGAGCATCCCGCAAGGCTCATACCGACTCCGCAAAGCACCAAGCCTTCAAAAACGTTGGCAACCGCTTGCTCGTCACGGCGGATCAAGCCGTCCAGATTGGAAACACATTTTTCCAAGGAGGACATAACCATATCCGCAATACGCGAGCAGTAATATTCTCCCACAACAAGACGGGCAATTTTCCACTCACAAATCGCAAGATATTTTGCAAGCATATCTCCGATTCCCGCCTGCAAAAGGTTCAAGGGAGCTTTTGCAAGCACCTCTGTATCCGTCATAATAACATTGGCTTGCTTGGACGGTAAAGAGACCTTCAAGCCCCCAATCGACATGGACGAGGTAGCGGAAGCGTATCCGTCCATAGACGGAGCAGTTCCAAAGATCAAATAAGGCTTTTTCGAGGTGTTTGCAAGGATCTTTCCGATGTCGTTGATGACACCCGAACCGACCGCCACGATCATATCACAGCTTGAATCAAACCCCATCGTTGCAGAGCCTACGGCGCATTCGTCGGGCTCTAATGCGTCAACGTTAAAAACATACTTCGATACGGCAATATTTGCTTTGGAAAGACCATCACAGATCTGCTTTCCCGCTACTGCGTATGTATTCTTATCCGCCAAAACGAATGCTTTTTTGACATGATACCGAAATACGACCTCCGCTACGCGATTGATGGCTCCTTTTTCAACAATAATATCGTCGATACAAAAATCGTGGATCTTACCGCAATCGCATTGTGTATCACAAAAGCGACGCAGGAATTGAATCAACGTTTCAGATTTCATTTTATTTTTTCCATTTTATTCAATCAGATCATTCTCCCGAAATTGGAGAGCATACAGCTTCTTATAAACGCCGTCCTTTGCGATCAGCTCGTCGTGCGTGCCGCGCTCGGTGATGCGTCCGTCCATGACCACTGCGATCTCGTCGGCGTTGCGAATGGTTGACAGTCGGTGCGCGACCACAAGCGTCGTGCGCCCCTTGCAAAGCTCGTCCAAAGCCTGCTGGATCAGCACCTCGGTGGTGTTATCCAAAGCGCTCGTCGCCTCGTCGAGGATCAGGATAGCGGGATCCTTCAAAAATACACGCGCGATCGAAAGCCGCTGCTTCTGTCCGCCCGACAGCTTGATGCCGCGCTCACCGATTTCGGTGTCGTAGCCCTTTTCAAGCGTCATGATGTAGTCGTGAATGTTCGCTCTTTTCGCCGCCTCGTAGACCTCCTCATCGGTGGCATCGGGCTTTCCGTAAAGGATATTCTCGCGGATGGTACCGACAAACAGGAACACATCCTGCTGAACGATTCCGATATTGCGGCGCACCGAATCAAGCGTAAGCGTGCGAATATCCGCGCCGTCGATGGAGATAGAGCCGTTGCCATCCTCCAGCTGATAAAAGTTTGGCAACAGATGGCAAAGCGTGGTCTTGCCGCCGCCCGAGGGACCGACGAGCGCCAGCTTGCGCCCCTTTTCCAGCTTCAGATCAATGTTGTGGAGAACCTCCTTCGTGGGATCGTAGGCATAGGTCACATTTTTGAATTCGATCTCACCGCGCACGTTCGTCAATTCACGGGCATCGGGTGCGTCGCACTCAGGCTCCTCGTCCATGATCTCAACGAAGCGGCGAAAGCCGCTGACACCGTTTTGGAACTGCTCCATAAAGCCAATGAGCGTGTTGACGGGGTTGATAAACAGATTGACAGACACGATAAAGGTGGAATAATCGCCAAACGAAATTCTGCCCGAATAGAGGAACAGACCGCCCGCAATGAGAATGAAAACGTTGAAAATATCGGTGATAAACGAAGTAGACGAATGAAATTTTGCCATGGCATCGTACGCGCGTCTGGAGGCGTCAACAAATTCTTCGTCACCCTTGGCGAATTTTTCGACCTCACGCGAAGCGTTTGTGTACGCCTTGGTCACGCGGATGCCCGTCACGCTGCTTTCGACAGAAGCATTGATGGTCGCGTTGCTCTTGCGGCGGTCGTCAAAGGCGTTTTTCATCGCCTTTCGGTAGTGCATCGTCACCACAACGAGGATCGGCACGCAGGCAAAGATGATCAGCGTCAGGATCCAGTCGATGGTCACGAGATACGAGAAGGACAAAATGATCATCACGCTGCTGATCAAAAGGTTTTCGGGACCGTGGTGTGCCAGCTCGCAGACCTCAAACAGATCGGAGGTGATGCGCGTCATGATGCGACCCGTTTCGTTGTTGTCGTAGAACCGATACGGCAGCTTTTGCAGGTGCGCAAAGAGATCCTTCCGCATCTGCGACTGCATTTTGACACCGATGATATGTCCGTAATACTGCACGAAATAGCGGAGTAGCATTCGAACGATGTAAAGCAGCAAAACAACAATGCCCGCTACCACGATGGTGGAATACATCTTGTTGGGGATATACTCGTTGAGCATATTGTTTGTGACGATGGGATAGACCATGCCAATCACCGAAATGAGCAAAGCTGCCAGCATATCCAGTACCAACATTTTTTCATGAGACCTATAATAACTGATAAAGCGTTTGAACATCTTTCTTGTTTTTTCCTCTCTTTTCGGGCAATATATAGATTTTACCATAATTATACTACGCGGAGCCAATTTCGTCAATACCAAAACCAAAAAAACAGGCTGTTTTTCATGCAATTGACGCCGACTGTCAATCGATATGACATAGAAAAAAAGTGGTTATCCCCACGATAAATTCGGTCTTGACCGCCTCGCATGCCTTCCGTTAAAAAAAGCGTTGCCGCTCCTCTTCCCTGCTGAGTTATTCGTCAAAAAGTGCCCGAAAACACACGTGTTTTCGGGCACTTGCAAGCCGGTTTTATTATTCCCACTCGATCTCACCCCTCCAAACCTAAACAATTTCGTTTAGAGAATTTTGGCAAGATCATTTTGGATGTCTGTATTATCCATAACCCATTGGCTATCAGATTTTTTGTTGCCATGGTGTTGCCGAAAAATCAAACACGATAATAGTCCTTAACAACACCTATAATTAGTATAACATATTTGAAATCCTTTTTCAACACTTTTTTGAAAAAATATAAATCAAGATATATTATTTCATCTATCCAATGTTTTTAATAGACCCTTTCTGTACTTTGTAAATTCATATAAATTCACAAGTTCAGCATCACATCATTTCCCCCCTTGCCGAAATAATCATGCAACTTTTTATACTCGGCATAGAGCTTGGAATAAATCTTGTGGTTTTGCTGATCAGGCTTGTAGACCTTGAGATCGGGCTGTGACATTTTCTCGGCGGCGGATTTGACGTCGGGGTAGATCCCTGCCGCAACCGATGCGTAGATCGCACTGCCAAGTGCGCCCGCCTGTGTTGAGCCTGCAATGCGGAGCTCGCGATTGAGTACATCCGCATAGATCTGCATCATCATCTCGTCCTTTTGCGCAATGCCGCCCGCGGCACAGATGCTCTTGATCGCAATGCCGTTTTGCTCGTATTGCTCCACGATCACGCGCGTGCCGTACGCCGTTGCCTCGATCAAGGCGCGGTAGATCTCCTCGGGCTTTGTTTGCAGCGTAAGCCCTAAGATCAAGCCCGTGAGGTTGGCGTTGACCAGAATACTGCGGTTGCCGTTGAGCCAATCGAGGGCTAACAGTCGGCTCTCCCCCACCTTTAATTTGCTTGCCTTTTTGCGCAGAAGCTTGTGGAGATTGATGCCCTTTTCCTTTGCCTCTTCTGTGTAAGATGCGGGAACGCAGTTCTTGACGAACCAATCAAAAATGTCGCCAACTGCTGCTTGTCCTGCTTCGTAGGTATAGAATCCGGGGATCACGCCGTCCTTGACGTATCCGCAAATGCCCTCCACGTTCTTGCCTTGCGTGGAGTTGAGGATATGGCAGGTTGAGGTTCCCACGATCATCATAAGATCTCCGTCGCCCGTAATGTTGAGTGCGGGCATCGCGGCGTGGGCATCGATCATGGGAAGGGCTACGGGGATCCCTACGGGAAGTCCCGTAAGAGAGGCACCGCGCACACTTAAATGTCCCGCGATCTGATCCATGCCAAGCACCTTTTCGGAGAGCTTTGTGCCAACAACACCGTGAAGACCTTCGTCAAGGGCTGTCATAAAGGCATCATTGGGATAGCCACACTCGGCATTCCAAAGCCCCTTGTAGCCTGCAAACGCCGCGCTGTGCGTTTCGGTATCGGTGAGCATGAGAGAGAGCCAGTCGGCGGCTTCGATGAAGCGGTCGGTGTTCTCATAGACTTCGGGAGCCTCACGGAGCACCTGCAAAAGCTTTGGCAATGCCCACTCCGAGGAGATCTTTCCTCCGTAGATCGGGAGCCACGGCT
>JAFTXB010000143.1 GCA_017461825.1 Clostridia bacterium | reverse complement strand
GGGGAACTTTGAAAAGTTCCCCACACCCCTCAAACTTTTTGGGTCAGGGGTTTGTTTAGCGTGAGTGGAGTGTCTCTGCCCCATTTTAAAGTTGTGGGCAAATATTGGCGCACCCATTTTGTAGGGGCGCGCATTGCGCGTCTATAACAAACGCATATCGCAAAATTTCCCTCGCGGTCATCCTGAACATGGGAGCGACTGAGCGACCTTGTGAAGCCCGTAGGGCGATCGCGTCGCAGACGCGGTCGGATCTCGCGGCGCACTTTGTATGCACTATCTTTTTTTGAGTATTATAATTCGCGAAAAATACAAGCTGTTTTTTGAAAAAATATAAAAGGAGAATGAAAATGAAAAATGACATTGAAGAAAAGCAAGAAAAAAAGCAGAATACCTTTTCCAATATTTTGAAAAAAGCAGCAGACATTAGCAAACAAACAGCCGAAAGCGTTCAAAAAGGCACAAGCGCTTTGGTTGAAAAAGCAAAACAAGACAGTCAGGCAAGAAAACTTCAAAAATTAAATCCAATTTTTCCAAAGGATTACAAAAGCAAAAATTTTAATATTCCAAATATCATCAAAATTGTTGATGATGCAGAAAGAAGAAATATTGAAATTTGCGACGGAGCGATCGGTTGGAGAAAAATTGAAAACCAAGTAGAGGTTTTGTATCTTTATGATGAAGCCGTAAAAATGAGCGGACTCACCTTTATTCCAACTATAACCTGTAATGCTGTTTACTGTGTATATCCCTTTGATAGAAAATGTTTTATTCAAGCGGATTGTATTTTCAGCAAAACGCACGAAGAAAAATTAGCTGAATTAGAGCACATCGCATATTCGCTTGGGGCTAAAAAGTGTTCCATTGAGATTGATTATTCTAATTATGAATTTCAATCTTCCTCTATGAAAATCTGTTCTCATGATAAAAAAGTTGGAGTTGATTCCGGTAAAGAACAGGGATCAAAAGTTTCAAGTAAAAATAGCGGAAGAATTTCTGTTGAATTTGAGGGAACAAACACACCTATTAAACCAAATTTAAAGTGGTTTGCTCATGATGACAACATAAAAAATTTAATTGATATGAGGTGTTCAAACAGTAATTCAATTAAATCTAAAGTTCTTGAATTATCAGGTGTAACATCAGCAACTATGTCCCAACAAACTGCTCTTGCAATTGATATGATAATCAAAAAATCCAAAATTAAAAACAAATCTGCAACACAAAATGAATCTCAAAAAGAAATGCAAAGCAAATTGATATTTGCAGTTGAATTTTAAATTATGTATTTACACGTAGGAAACAATCAAAACATCCGCATCGCGGACATTGTGGGGATCTTTGATGCCGACACGGCAACGGTCTCTGCGGTGACGAAAAAATATATCAAGGGAGCCGACGGGGAGGGCGGAGTCAGCTTTGCCTCCGAGGAGATCCCGAAATCGTTTGTGCTTTACCGCGACAGACGAAAACAAAAATATCGCATCTGCTTCTCCCAGCTCTCCACCGCATCACTCTGCGGCAGGATCGAGCAAATGGGCGGATGGAGATAAGTGCAGTAAATGAATTTGTAGGGGAGGGGCTTGCTCCTCCCGCAACAAACGCTTAACGCTGAAACACTACCATCTCACGATGTTAGATGTACAACCACTTGGCGTAAAATTTAATAATGACTTGTAGTGGTGCGAATTGCGCATCCGTTTGCGGAGCGATATATGTTTTTATCGGGAGGAGCAAGCCCCTCCCCTACAAGTTAGCAAACAAACATTCCCACTTTATCAAAAATAACTTTTGGTGAAGTTTTTGAAAGGTGTCGGAAAACTTTTTTCCAAAAAGTTTTCTGACAAAAAAATAAAAATTCAGAAGGAAAAAAGCAACATGGAACAACACGTTTACGACGAAAGTCAGATTCAGGTATTGGAAGGCTTGGAGGCAGTGAGAAAGAGACCGGGTATGTATATCGGGTCAACTTCTGCGCGCGGTCTGCACCATTTGGTGTACGAGATCGTGGACAACTCCATCGACGAGGCACTGGCAGGGCGCTGTAAACGAATCGAAGTGACTCTTCACCCCGACAACAGCGTGTCGGTGCAGGACGATGGAAGGGGAATCCCGAGCGGAATTCACCCCAAAATGGGGATCCCAACGCTGGAGGTGGTTTACACGGTGCTCCACGCGGGCGGAAAATTCGGCGGTGACGGCTACAAATATTCAGGAGGCTTGCACGGCGTTGGAGCGTCGGTTGTAAACGCGCTTTCCGAGTGGGTGGAGATCGACAACTGCCACGAGGGAAGACGCTACACAGAGCGGTTTGAGAGAGGTCACGTGGCGCGTCCGTTCAAGGACGAGGGAGAGACCGACCGTCACGGTCTGTACGCGCGCTTTAAGCCCGATCCCGAAATGTTTGAGGAGACGGTGTTTGATTACGACACTCTGCTCAAGCGTTTGCGCGAGCAGGCGTTCCTCAACGGAGGTGTGAATATCTGTCTGCGTGACGAGAGAGCACCGCAGGAGGACGGCACCTATCGCGAGGACGATCTCTGCTATGACGGCGGTATCAAGTCGTTTGTGGAATACATCAATGGACAGAGACATTGCGAGGTGGTGCACCCCGACGTCATTTATATGCGCGCCGAAAAAGAGGAATGGGTTGCCGAGGTGGCTTTGCAGTACAACGACACCTACAACGAGGTGCTTCTCACCTTTGCAAACAACATCAACACGGTGGAAGGCGGTACGCACGAGATCGGCTTCAAAACCGCTTTAACCAAGGTGTTTAACGACTACGGCAGAAAATACGGCATCATGAAGGACAGCGACAAAAATCTGTCGGGTGAGGACGTGCGCGAAGGACTTTCGGCTGTTGTTTCGGTCAAGCTCACCGAAGCCCAGTTTGAAGGACAAACCAAGGGTAAGCTTGGAAACAGCGAAATGCGCACCTACGTCTACACCCTTGTCACCGAAAAACTTGCCGAATATCTGGAAGAAAACCCCGCTGTCGGAAAGGGAATTCTCGAAAAGGCTCTGGCTGCGTACCGTGCGCGCGAAGCGGCGAGAAAAGCCCGCGAAGCGACGAGAAGAAAGGGACTCTTGGAAGGCTCCACTCTCCCCGGTAAGCTTGCCGACTGCCAGGAAAAGAATGCGGAATTCACCGAGCTTTACCTCGTAGAGGGAGATTCGGCAGGCGGTTCCGCAAAGCAAGGGCGCAACTCGCGTTTTCAAGCGATCCTGCCTCTGCGCGGTAAGGTGCTCAACGTTGAAAAAACACGCCTTGACAAGGTGTATTCCAACCTTTCCCTGATCCCGATCATTCAGGCTTTGGGCTGCGGCATCGGTGAAGAATTCGACCCTGCCAAGCTGCGTTACGGCAAAATTATCATCATGGCGGATGCCGACGTCGACGGCTCGCACATCCGTATCCTGCTCCTTACCTTCTTCTTCCGTCATATGCGCAAGTTAGTGGAGGACGGACACATCTATTTCGCTCAGCCGCCGCTTTATAAGATCTACAAAAAAGGCTCAAAGTACGGCTCCGAGCGCTACGCCTACACCGAAGAAGAAAAAGAAGCCATCGTTGCCGAAATGGGTGGCGTAAACATCGAAGCCGACCGCTATAAAGGTCTTGGTGAAATGGACCCCGAGCAGCTTTGGGAAACCATTATGGACCCTGCAACAAGAATAATGCTCAGAGTTACTCTTGCAGATGCCATGGAGGCAGACGAAACCTTCTCAATCCTTATGGGTGACAAGGTTGAGCCCCGCCGCGAATTCAGTGAAACGAACGCAAAATATGTTGAGAATCTGGATATATAATT
>JAFTXB010000142.1 GCA_017461825.1 Clostridia bacterium | reverse complement strand
GGCCGTCGGCGATACCGCCTGCGGCAATGACGGGTAAGGTAGTAGCATCGCAAATTTGCGGAACAAGCACCATCGTGGTAAGCTCGCCCACATGACCGCCGCTCTCTCCTCCTTCTGCAATCAACGCAGAGGCGCCCAGCCGCGTCATTAGCTTTGCCATAGCAACCGAAGCGACAACGGGGATAACCTTAATGCCGGCTGCGAGCCAATCCTTGATGTATTTGGAGGGATTGCCGGCTCCCGTAGTTACGACCTCAACCTTTTCTTCTATAACGACCTTAGCTACGTCATCCGCAAAGGGGCTAAGTAGCATAATGTTTACGCCGATCGGTTTATCGGTGATGCTCCTGGCGACTCGAATCTGCTGCCTTACATAATCGCCGGGTGCATTTCCTGCCGCAATTATGCCAAGACCGCCGCCGCCTGAGACGGCAGCGGCCAGTTTGCCGTCAGCGATCCAAGCCATACCACCCTGAAATACCGGGTATTCAATACCCAGAATCTCACAAATTTCTGAATTGATCATACGTATTTACCCTGCTTGCTCTGAATGAACTTATCCAGATCGTCGATGGTTTCGACCTTGTGATCCAATTCAATTTCGATGCCGATCTCGTCCTCAAGGTTCATAAGAAGCTCTACGGTGTCGAGAGAGTCGATACCAAGGTCGGAAAACTTGCTCTCAGGCTTTACGGCAGAAATATCACAACCCGTACGTTCCGAAACGATTTTTGCGATAGCGTCAAAATACATAATAATATGCCTCCAATAATTTTTTCAAGTGACAGTACGGTCACCCGTTGGCATTTATTATACGGATACACTGTTCCAAAATGAGCCGCTCACGGTTCCTTATGCGTTCCAAAATGATAAAAAATTTTAAGCTTGCAACCGCTTGTGGCTCGCGTAAACCATAAAAACAAGAAAGGCATCACAAAACCGCAATTTTCGGCGTTGTGATGACTTTCTTTCCATATTTTCTTTGCTTTTCAGGCGTTTACGGTCAGAACTTTTTTATAGCTTCCGCACATTATCCTCAGCTGAAATTATTTGTAGACAATGCCTTTGCGCTCCGAGCTGTTCTTTATGATGAGTGCCACAACCAATACAAGCACCTCAAAAATACCAAAGGTGTGCCATACCACCAATTTACCGAAGATCATAGGTATAAACGTAATAACAAGGCTGTTCATCACAAGACTTCGGACGATATTCAAAGCGATCGCTTGACCCGAACGCTTGGTGGAATAGAGATACGCCGAGATCATCGTGTTCATGCTTCCGACCACAAAGCCCCAACAGTATTCCCACATATGTATTGCCGTAAATTCGGCGGTAACGTCATCCGCTCCAAAAAGCTTACAAAGAGGCAAGGGGAAAATAACGTAGATCGCTACGCAAATAGCACTTCCGATAACACTGATAATCTGTCCCGCACGATAGTAGCCCTTCAGATCATCGTCCTGCTTTGCGCCGTATGCTTGGCCGAACAAGGGCTGCATACCCTCCGACGCGCCGAAGAATACGGACATCGTAAAGGACGAAAGGTAGGAAATAATGGAGAATGCGTTAATGCCAATGTCCCCGTAGGTTGCCATCAGCGTTTGGTTCATGCAGAAGGTAGTGACGGGAGTGGAGAACTGCGCGATTGCTTCGGGAAGTCCACGAAGGACGATCTTGCGGTATAGCTTTCCTTGCGGCTTGTATTTGCGTATGCGAAGCTCGCCTTTTTTGAAAATGAAGTGAGTTAAGATTACGCAAAGACCGACGACCTGCGAAATGCCCGTTGCAATTGCCGCGCCCGCAACACCCATTCCAAGCGGGAATACAAAAAGCCAGTCAAGGAATATATTCAGTACCGTAATTACCACGTTCGTTACTGCCACTAGTCCGGGGTTACCGTCGTTACGGCAGAAGGATTGTAAGTTAAGAGAGACGGAGTTTGCGATAGCGAACAACGCCCACCAGAACACGTAGTCCTTGGCAAGCTCCAAATAATTGCCCGTCGCACCAAGTAATTTACAAACGGGAGCCGTCAAGCCACAGCCGATCAGTGTGACTAAGCAGCCAACGATAAAGTTAATGGTAACGGCGTGCATAAAGGCGTTCTGCGCGCCCTCTTTATCGCCACGGCCAAATCGAATCGCGGTAATGGTAACGCCGCCGATGCTTGCCATAGCGTTAAGTGCCTGAACGAGCAGTACGAACGGGAGCGCAAGGTTGACCGCGCCCAGTGCGTCCATTCCTGCGCCTTGACCGACGAAAATGCCGTCAACGACGGAAAACAGAAATACGCAAGCGTTTGCCAAAATGGCGGGCGCTACGTTTTTAAAAATGATCTTTTTTCTTGAATCTGCCATGATACCCCACCTCAATTTTCGCTAAACCAAAGCTTCACGTATTCTGCTATGCCGGGGATCAAGGTCTTGATCTCTTTTCCCGACGTATTGATACAAAGATGATAGGATTCTTTTCTGCCCCAATCACATTCCGTAAACATGGCGCGGTAGGCAGCACGCTCCTTGTCAACCTCTTTCATCTTCTTCAGCAGTTCTTTATCCGAGAAATGCTCGGTTTCGTCTGCCTTGCTTTTGCACCGTTCAAGTTTTGATGCGGTATCCGCATAAACAAATAGGTTCATTGGGTGCATATCACGCAGGATCACGTCGGAGCACCGTCCTACGATCACGCCGCCCGCGCTTGCAATCTCTTTTATGATCTCATGCTCGGCAACGGCAATTTTAACGGATTGATGTACCATAGGATGCGGAGCGATTAAGAGGTGTGCAATCGATGTGGGATAAAATACCCGAATCTCCTTTTCGGAAACGTGTGCAACGTGATCCTGGTCAAAGCCGTGCCTTTCTGCAACCGCTTCGAGTATTTCATGATCGTAACACGGAATACCGAGCGCGTCAGCCAAACGCTTTCCCAGCTCACGTCCCCCGCTGCCAAATTTTCTGCTTATGGTGATGATCTTCATTTTCGTATCTCCTTC
>JAFTXB010000141.1 GCA_017461825.1 Clostridia bacterium | reverse complement strand
GATGACATTGCCTACCATCCGTTGGTCTGTATCTTTTCCGAGCCCACAAGCCTCAAAACGCGCGATTGGGTGACGCTGACGGGCAAGATCCGAGTGGAAAAGCACAAACTTTACCGCGGAGTGGGGCCTGTGCTTTACGTTTCGAAATCCGAGTTTGCCGTTCCGCCCGCTCAGGAAGTGGCAACCTTTTATTGAAAATGACCCAGGAGCACCGATGAGCGACCGTTCGTCGGTGCTTTTTTGTATAGTAAAACCACGCGTTAGACGCGTGGTTCGGTAAGAATTACATAGTTGATAATGACATAACAACTCCTTTGCTGTATAATAGAAGTGCGGCTGCCAACTGCACAAATAAAAATAGCAAAGGAGGTCATTTAAGATGAGCATAAATGACGTAAATAGTTTATCACATACGAAGTGGAATTGCAAGTACGATATTGTATTTATCCCAAAATATCGGCGAAAAGTTTTTTATTATGAAAAACGAGAAGCAATAGGAAAGATATTAAGGCAATTATGTGAATGGAAAGGTGTACGGATCATAGAAGCAGAAGTGTGTCCCGACCATATACATATGCTGGTAGAAATACCGCCAAAAATTTCTGTATCGAGTTTCATGGGATACTTGAAAGGTAAAAGCAGCACGATGTTATATGAGCAATTCGGCGAATTGAAATATAAGTATAGGAATCGAGAATTTTGGTGCAAGGGATACTACGTGGATACGGTAGGAAAGAACGAGAGCCGAATTGCGGAGTATATTGCAAATCAACTTAAAGAAGATATGTTAGGCGAACAGTTAACGATCAGTGAGCCTGGCCCATTCACGGGCGGCAAGTAACAGTCTCCACGCAGTTGGCAGTTCGTATAGATGCGTTTACGCATAGCGAAGAACAGAGGGCTATGCCCGCATGTGAAAAACCACCCGCTTGGCGGGTGGATGTTTATTTCGCGGTTTTGATACTGAAGGAAACAAGACGATGAAGATATTGATTACAACCGATCTGTTTTGCGTTGAGACGAACGGTGTGGTAACATCGGTGAAAAATTTATGGGGAGAGCTTGTAAAATTGGGGCATGATGTGCGCATTTTGACACTCTCGGAAACAAGCCGCAGCCACCGCGAGGGCAATGTGACCTATATTCGCTCGCACCCCATCCGTGTTTATCCCGGGGTGCGGATGTCACTTTCGCACAGAAACGCTTATATCAAAGAGATCGTTGCGTGGAATCCGGATGTGATCCACAGTCAATGTGAGTTTTTTAGCCTCGGCTTTGCAAAATATATTTCTAAAAAAACGGGTGCACCCATCGTGCACACTTACCACACACTCTATGAACAATATGTGCCGTATATCATTCCGGGCAAGAGGCTTGGCAGGTGGATCGTGCGCGTGCTTTCCCGTACCTTGCTTCGCCGTGTTCATACTGTTATTGCGCCTACACAAAAGGTGAAGCGCGCTTTGTGTAGCTATGGGGTAAACAAACCGATCCATGTGATACCGAGCGGCATCAGCCTCGAGCAACACAAGGTACGCCTAGCACCGAGCGAACGTATGGAAAAACGGCGCTCGCTGGGGTTGGCGGACGATGCGACCGTTTTGCTCAATCTCGGCAGATTGGGGACAGAAAAAAACTTAGAAGAGTTGTTGCGGCTGTATGCTGATGCAATCAGGAAAACCGAAAAACTGGCATTTTTGATCGTTGGTGACGGACCCGATAAAGGTGCTCTTGAAGCATTGGCGAAAAAATTGGGTGTGTCGGCAAGCGTGATCTTTACGGGAAAGGTTGCCCCCTGCGAGGTGCAAAACTACTATCAGCTGGGCGATCTTTTTGTGAGTGCGTCCACGAGTGAGACGCAGGGACTGACCTATGTGGAAGCCGCCGCAAACGGCTTGCCGCTGTTGTGTCGGCGCGATCCCTGCCTTGCTGATGTGATCCGCGAGGGCGAAAACGGCTATACGTACGAGAGCGATACCGAGTTTTTCGAGCATTTGCAAAGGATCATGACCGATCCGCTTTGGAGAGTTAGGGCGGGGAGGTGCAGTGAGACTGTAGCCGCAAAATTTGATAAGAGCCAATTTGGTAAGACTGTCTCCGATCTTTACGCTCGCTTGCGAAAGAAAGTCGAAATTGACCGTTGCTTGCAAAAAAACACCGCACAGCCCTCGGTACAAAGCCGTAGGGGCGTGCGGTGCTTTTGAAAATATTGGAATATTAGGTTACGGCTCGCTTTCTGAGGGGCTTTCCTCAGCTTCTTTCTTTCTGCCAAATCGGATGAAGCGGTTGAGGAGCGCCCACAGGTTGCCTGCGAGGAAGACCGAGGAGAACATGCCCGCGAGGATGCCAGCCATCAGGGGCAGGGCAAACTGACGGATCGAAGTCACGCCCAGCACAAACAGTGTGGCGATCGTGAGGAAGGTGGTCAGCGTGGTGTTGAGCGAACGCAAAAACGTCTGATGGATGCTGACGTTGACAACGTGGTCAAAATCGGTGCGCGAGAGCTTTTTGCGATTTTCTCGGATGCGGTCGAAGATGACGATGGTCGCATTGATCGAATAGCCGAGGATCGTAAGCAGAGCCGCGATCATGGTGGTGTTGAGCGGGATCCGGAAGAGAGAATACGCCACGATCATCACGAACACATCGTGCGAGAGGCAGATCACGGCGGCAAGTCCCGAGTTGAGGTCAAAGCGGATCGAGATATAGACAAGCATGAGCAGGATCGCCACCACCGATGCGATTACGGCGTTGCGGCGAATTTCACCCGACACGGTGGCTCCAACATTGGACGAACTGATGAGGTCGCCATCCTCCAAGCCAAATTCTGCTTGTAAAGCCTCAAAAACGGCGGTTCTTCCGTCGAGATCGAGCTCGGTGAGCTTGAGCAGCACCTGCGTGCCGTCGGCTCTTTGCGCGATCGACACCGAGGCACCGACATTCGTTCCGTCCTCATAGGTTGCCGATTCGGCGGTTTTGATGATGCGGTCGAGCATTTCGTCTGAGATCTCACGTCGGTTCCCATCCAGAGCATCACGGAATTCAACCTGCATGGTGGTGCCGCCCGTAAAATCAACATCGGGGTTAAAGCCTCGAATCGCAAACGAGCCGATGCCGATCACAACCACGGTGGCGACAACAATGAGGATATACTTGCGCGCGCGGATATAGTTGAATTTGTTAAAGTTGCTTTCGTCGGACTTTTTCTTGCCAACGCCCCAAAGAGAGAGACGGGTGATCCTCATGCCCGCGAGGCACTTGAGTAAAAAGCGTGTGACGAGCACGGCAAAGATCATTGAAAGTACCACGCCGATGCCGAGGGTGAGGGCAAAGCCCTGGATCGCGCCTGTGCCAAAGAGGAAGAGCACAACGACGGCGATAACAGTTGTGACGTTGGAGTCGAGAATGGCAACGAACGCCTTGCCAAAACCTGCGCGGAGTGCGGCGTGGATCGATCTGCCCGCGCGCAGCTCTTCCTTGATACGCTCAAAAATAATGACGTTGGCGTCCACAGCCATGCCGATTGAAAGAATGATACCCGCAATGCCCGGGAGCGAGAGGTTGATGTGGAGCAGCGAGAGGATGAGCCCCGTGCAAACGGTGTAGCCCGTCAAGGCGATCGCAGCCATCAGTCCCGGCAGGCGGTAGAAGACGATCATAAACAGCATGACGAGCAATACGCCGATACCGCCCGCAATCAAGCTGGTTTCCAGAGCGGTCGCGCCAAGTGTTGCGTCGATCTGAGAGGATTGCTCGACCTTGAGGGCGAAGGGAAGCTGTCCCGAGGTGATCACACCCGCCAGAGCGGTGGCACTTTGCTGATCAAAGGTACCCGAGATCATTACGCTGTCGGTGTCCAGCACCTCGGAAACGCGGGGCTCTGAATAGACCTCGCCGTCAAGCTTGATGTAGATAGTCTTGTCTGCCGTTTTCAGGGCTTTTGCGGTTGCCTCACGAAAGGTTTCGCGATGCTCGGGCTTGATCTTGAGTGACACAAACCAGCCGTCGTAGCCGTTTCCCATGTTTCCGTATTCGGCAGACGCACTCTCAATGGCAGAGCCCTCCATCACAACGGTGTCGGTCTCGCCGTCCTTGATCTCAAAGGTCAGCTTTGCGGTGGCACTCAGCAGATTTTCGGCTTCACTGCTGCTGACTTCGGGAATTTCAACCACAAAGCGGTTGTTTTCGTCCACCGTGACAGTTGCCTCGGTGTAGCCGTAAAAATCGAGGCGTGCGCGGAGCATTGAGCTGACCGTGTTGATCTGCTCGGCACTCACCGTTTCCTCTGTGTCGGGGGCGTAGACCAGACGTGTGCCGCCGACGAGATCCATGCCAAGGACGATTCCGTCGTCGCCAAACACGCCCTCGTATTCGCCAAGTCCGCCCACCGTTATCAGCGTCAGCAGGCAGAGCACGAGAAGTGCTGTGATAAAGCCAAGAAGACTTTGTGCTTTTGATTTCATTTTGAATGAATCCTTTCTCTTTTCGTCAAAATAAGCATACTCTTATATTATAACGGTAGAAAGGGATTTTGTCAAGTGCAGATCGAGGCGTTTTTCGTCAGAAATTTTTTGAAAAAAGATTCTATCTTTTCGGCAGCCCGTTTTGGGTGGTGGTACCAAAACGGTTGCGGGAGCTATTGCTCGGATAAAGCGATCAAGCATTCCCATTTCGTCAGAAAACAACGGAACCGCGCACAGACACTCCACAATATCCAAGCAACCCCTTCTTTGACAGTTTTGAAAGGTGTCGGACGTGTATTTGCGTAGCAAATCACGTGTCTTGGCGTTTACGCCAAGTATAACTTTATCCAAAAGTTTTCTGACAAAAATATTTGAAAGGAAATAAGAACATGAACGAGTTTTACAGAGCCGAGGCAAATGAATTTGATGCGATTTTTAAGAGCATCGGCAAAGATTGGATGCTGATTTCGGCATCGGACGGCGAGCGTGCCAACACTATGACGGCATCGTGGGGGTGCTGCGGCGTGCTTTGGAACAAGCCCGTGGCGGTCTGCTTCATCCGTCCCACGCGCCACACGTTTGCGTTTACCGAGAAGAGCGACCGCTTCTCACTCGCCTTTTTTGACGGAGAGGAGCGCGAGGCGCTGGCGCTTTGCGGCAAAATGAGCGGACGCGACGGCGACAAATTCCGGGCGGCAGGCCTTACCTGCGCTTACACCGAGGACGGCGTGCCGTACCCCGCAGAGGCAACGCGCGTGTTGATCTGTCGCAAGCTGTACGCCGATCTGCTTCGCCCCGAGGCGTTTTTGGAGCAGGCTTTGTTATCAAACTATGAGAAAAACGACTACCACAAGGTCTACGTGGGAGAGATCGAGCAGGTGCTTTTGAAAAAGAACGCTTGACAAGATAGCCAAATTGTGCTATAATAGCTTTGCGCTATATTCGGCAGGACCGAAACAGCAGCAAGGAGGAAAATTGAATATGAAAACCAACAAACAGAGGATCCAACGGATCACGGGGATCGGGTTGTTCAGCGCCGCGGTGATCGTACTGCAGTTTGTCAGTATGTCGTTGCGCTTTACTACCTTTTCCATCACCCTCACGCTCATTCCCATCGTGGTGGGCGCCGCCATTTACGGCATCGGTGCGGGCGCATGGCTGGGGCTTGTCTTCGGCTTGGCAGTGCTCCTCACGGGAGACGCCGCAAGCTTTATGGCGATCAGCTTCCCGGGAACCATCATTACCGTCTTGGCAAAGGGCGTTCTGGCAGGCATTGCATCGGGAGCCGTTTTTAAGCTCCTCGAAAAGAAGAACCGCACCGTCGCTTCTATTTTGGCGGCAATGGTGTGCCCCGTAGTCAATTCGGGCGTGTTTTTCCTTGGATGCCTCACCTTTTTTATGGACGCCATCAAGGAATGGGCTTGGACCGATTTTGGCAACAACGCCGTGCTGTACATCATCGTCGTGCTCATCGGCTTCAACTTCGTTTTGGAGTTTGCCATCAATGCCATTTTCAGCCCGACCGTCACCTACGTGATCAATATCGGGAAAAAATATTTTTCGGCAAAATAAGTTATCAAACGGGAGGACGCTATGATCCTTGCTATCAACAGCGGAAATACCCATACAACGGTTGGATGTGTCGATCAGGCGTGCCGAGTGGCGTCGCTGTTCCGCATCCCGACCGACCGATGCGAGACCGAGTTCGGATATGCGGTCAGGATCCGTGAGATCCTTGACCTGCAAGGAGTTGATCTGTCATGCTTTGAGGGGGCGATCGTCTCCTGCGTGGTGCCGCCCGTTACCGAGACACTGGTGCGCGCGGTCAAGCTTTTGATCGGCACCCCTGCCCTCGTGGTGGGAGCGGGGATCAAAACGGGGCTTCAGATCGCGATCAACGATCCCGGCACCGTGGCATCCGATCTGGTCGCCGCTGCCGTTGCGGCAAAGGAGGAATATCCTCTGCCGTGTGTGGTAGTGGATATGGGAACGGCAACTACGCTCACGGTCGTGGACCGTGGCGGACGGTACGTTGGAGGTGCGATCCTGCCCGGGACGGAGCTTTCTCTTGAGGCACTTGCCAAGGAGGCAGCACTCCTGCCGCATATTGAGATCTCAGCACCCAGACATGCGATCGGCACCAATACGGTGGATTGCATGAAGGCTGGGATCGTGTACGGCGCGGCAGGCTCAGTGGACGGACTGATCGACCGCATTGCAATGGAGCTTGGCGAAGAGCCCGCAAGTATCGTGGCAACGGGAGGTGTAAG
>JAFTXB010000140.1 GCA_017461825.1 Clostridia bacterium | reverse complement strand
ATCCGAGAACAGATTCTGGTTCAGGTCTGCAATCAAGTAACTGTCGCTTACCTTACACTCACGGGTAACGGTGTCAGCAGTAGA
The DNA here is from genome assembly GCA_017461825.1 of Clostridia bacterium. Taxonomy (GTDB): domain Bacteria; phylum Bacillota; class Clostridia; order Oscillospirales; family CAG-272; genus UMGS1865. The sequence continues at coordinate 10,793 of JAFTXB010000140.1, read as the reverse complement.
TGTAACATCACCGATCAGCGCATTGGATTGCGTTGCGTTCGTAATGCCTTCGGCGATACATGCCTCAACAACTCCGTAGTTGACACAGCGGACCAGCTCTACTCCGGAAGCAGAGCCGACGATAGCACCTGCGCTTGCTTCCGCGATCACCAACGAAGTTTTAACGGAAACGGTACCGAGGTTTGCGCAATCGATAACGGTAGCCTTAAACGAATTGTAAAGTCCAACCAGACCAATAATACCGCCGGCATGCTTCTGACCGGTTACAGAGCCTGCAAACGCACAATTTTTTACAACTGCATTGGTGGTGCTACTAACCAAACCGACCAAACCGCCGGCAACAAAGGAGGACGGAGCAAATACGGTCGCATCGCTGTAGCAGCCGTCAATAGTAATATCTGCAGCGTTGATACGTCCTGCCAGAGCAGCAATATAGCCATCATTCAAGGTGCTTTCAAAATAAGAATTTACAATGCCGAAATTCTTAATGGTGGCACCTGCGCCGAGCACTCTGAAGAAGCCGTCAAAATTGGTAGCTGTTTTGAGGTAAATACCCGAAACGGTGTGTCCTTCACCGTCAAAGGTGCCCTTAAAGCCATCGATCGGAGTCCAGGAAAAGGCGGGAGCGGTCCGAGCCCAGGTTGCGGCATTGCCCTCGTTGAATACAAGGTCACACTTGAGGGATACGGTCTTGCCCGCAAAGCCGTCGTTTGCACTGATCAGAGGAATCAGAACATACAAAGCATCTGCAGAATAGATGTCAAACTGTGTTTCACCTGCTGCAATCGCTTTGTTGAATTTCTCGTAGTACTCGTCCTGCAAAGCGTAGTCACCTGTGTAAACCGAAGCAGTAGGATCCGTTTCGATCTCTCCGTCTTCGGGCACAGACTGCTCAACGGACTGCTTGTAGATCTTTACATCCTTCAGGGTTGTATCGATCACGTTGTAGTAAGAATAGATCATGAAGCCAAAGACATCGGAGGAGCCCACAGACATCGGCTGGGATTCGATCTTGATCCAATCGGCCTCATTTTCACCCGTCTTGTCCTTTGCCAGAATGTAGCTGGAAATGGTTGAGGCAACGCCGTCATAAACCTGCTTCATGGTGACAAAGCCGTTTGCGTCCTCGGCAAATGCGGACAGCTCGCTGAACATTTTGTAGCTGCCGATCTTCGCGTTTGCCTTGGAAAGCGCTGCGCGGCGATCTGCGGTAGAATTGTTTTCGCCAACGGTGTTATGGTTGGTATAGTTGTTGTAGAACATGGCACCGTTTACGTCGCCGTTTACGATCCAGCCGCCAACGCCGACACTGTTGTTTTTGCCTAAAGTGCCGTTTGCCTTTGCCTTGTAGATCATGGTGTAAACGGTGGTGTTATCAGCGGTAAGACCCGTGATCGCACCGCCCCAGTAGCTCTCTGTTTTGTCCGTACCGCCGCTCTTCCCCTTTACGGTGAGAGACGCGCCGTTATCGCCTACGGTGTACTCAAAGTTGTTTGCGGCGTTGCCGATCGGTTTGGGAGAGAACTTCGCGTCTCCGCTGAAGTTGACTTCATAAACCGGCTCGGTAGCAGATCCTTCCGCAGAAGCGGGGATCACAGAAACGGTCAGAGTGAGGATCATGATCAAAGATAAGATCAGGGATAGTGTCTTTTTCATATTGCGTGTCCTTTCTAAGTGAGAAATTTTTTGGTTATTTCCTTTTCTGCGTATGCACAACAGGAAGCTAACCCAAATGCGGTTTTGGGAGTGGGGCAACGGGACGCCGCCCCACTGTTGTAACTGTAAAAACGGTTATGGAAAGAAATCAACTATTGGTTGTCCAGCGATTATCGTTCCAACCGATGCTTATTGCGGCACCTTCTCCATCGGAGCTCGAAACGGTAAGAATATCTGCGGTTTCAATCATAGCAACCGCAAGCTCGGGTGTAGTATAGATCTTTTTCATTTTCTTTTCCTCCTTTGATCAAGCAGCTGCTTTGGTAGCGGACTTATAGGTTCCGGCCTCGTACACGATCTTGTAAGCATCGCCGAGTTCATCCGTTGCATTCTCGTCGGTATAGTCGCCAATGGGAGTAACCGTAAAGGTGACCTCGTCCGCGGACGTGGGAATATCGGTGATAGAAAGTGCTACAAAGTATTTGCCATCGGGTGCGGAAACAGTATCATAGCTCTCATTGGTTCCTGCCTTGATCGACTTGTAAACGTTGGTATCGGTCAGCGTAACAGTTTTGGAGCCTCCCGTATAGGAAACGGTTACATTAAAGCCTACCTTGTCGTAAGTAAGAGCCGAAACCTCTGCGATAAAACGAACGTCGTAGGTGTCGTCGTCGGTCGCATCGGTACCTTTGTTATCAACTGCCGTGTTTTGAACGTACTTCATCTTGATCTTGAAGAAGTTGTCGTAAACAGCCTTGGGCATGGGATAGTTGCCCTCGCGGGTTACCCAGTCGCCCTTGTTTGCGTCAGTGCCTGCAAAGTCAAATGCAGCCAGCGTGGTTGCGGCAACGGCGCTCTTGCAATTTTCCATTGCTCCGGAGGAAGCCGTGGCATCATTGAGTGCAGAAACGCCTGAATAACCGCCCGCACCAAAATTGCACATCAATTGACCGTCAAAGCGATAGGAATTGGTAATAGAAACTGTAGAGGAAGTCTCGCTTTCACCTTGATAAACGGTTCCCAACAAAGCATCTGTGATACCGTCAGTGCTATCCATCAGATCCTTCACCGACCCAAAATTGACACAACGATTAATGTTTATATTGGCGCACTGTCCTGCAATTCCACCCGTATGATATCCGCCTTTTACCGTTGCGAAATTGACGCAATCAACAACAGTCACGCCCATATCTGCGGCATAACGCGGAACCAAGCCAACAATTCCACCTGCAGCTGTATTCGTACACTCTATGGTGCCAAAAGAAGCACACTCCTTTATGGTAGCGTTAGAACTTGCAGCCGCAGAAACCATAGCAACGATACCTCCACCCGCATCGCGGCAGTTAATAATACCGTCAAAATAGCAGCCGCTGATGGTTACACCAGCCGTTAAACGAGCTGCAATACCACCGCAATACCATCCATTTGTGGAAAAATATGTATTCACAACACCAAGATTTTTGATAGTGGTAGTGCCACCCACCTGTCCAAACAAACCTATCCAAGATGCGTCTGCGGCAGGATTTGCTACAGTAGCTTTGTGATACAAGCCGGAAATAGTATGTCCCCGACCGTCGAACGTTCCCGTGAAACCGTTAATGGGAGTCCACGTATATTGGGGCGGTGTGGTTGCCCAAGTAGAGGAATCACCAACATTGAACACCACGTCGGTGTAAAGCTCAACCTTCGTGGCAGTGTGACTGCTGAGGTTTGCCCACGCAACAAATTGATCGGCGGTGGTCAATTTGATGACGCCGTCTTCATCGGCTGTGGGTACGGATACTGCTGTTCCCGTATAAATGGACGGCAAGTTGGTTTGGGTTTCTTCTGCCGATGCGACAACCGCCATCGACAGGAGCATGCTGATTAAAAGTAGAACACTAATAAGGGTACGCGCTGTTTTTTTCATGGTCTTCTTCTCCTTTTTTTATTTTTTTATTTTTATCCCGATCATCTGATACATGATCAAGGACGGGATACAGAATTTCAGGAATCCGTCCTCATAACGGTATTCCATAGGGGAACCATTGGGGAGTACGCTCACTCCCTCTACCTTTGCCGCTTCCTCTGCGCTCATGCGCACGCCCACCTCAAAGGAAGGCATGGGAAACAGCTCCTCGGTACAAAGCAGATCTAATGCGTTGATCTGATAACCGCCATCGGTTTTGTAGCAGCAAAGCTCTACCTGATGCGGTGCGTTGGAGATCACACTCTGCTCGGGAACCGACAAATACATCCGCAATATACGGTCGGTCAGATCACGGTAGCAGGTACGTGTGTCATTCTCAAACGATGCCGCGCACCAAACCACCTTGCCCTTGCCGTAATCTGCCCGGAGCATTGCGGGATAGCTTGTTGGCGGGGCGGGCGGATTGGAATGGATGGACGAAAAGCGCTTTGGATCCTTTTCATCCCGATACGGCATACAAACCTGCGCCAGCACCTCAGCATCGCACCGCCATTGCTTTAAGAGCGGTATCTCCCCCTCCATCGGCAACGGATATTGCCCGTTAAACTCTCCCAAAAGAGCCTCCCAACCCTCTGTCGGCGAGATATAATTGTGAGACGTGGGAGTGTAACCGTCAAGCGAAATGCCTAACAGCTCTTTTAAAAGCGCAGGCTCCTCAGTACCGCTGAAATACAGGACACCGCCGTCTTTTACATACTCGCATATGTTGTGACGGCATTGATCGTCCAAGCCTGCCAGCGCAGGAGCGAACACCATTTTATACCCGCTCATGCGTCCGCTGTTCAGATTGGATATCACACCCACGGGTACGTTATTTTGAATCATGGTACGCATCAGATTGACCGAGCAGGAACGGGTGTGCCCCTGCCTGCCATTTCTACGGTAACGCCCTGTGGGAGAATAATACACGGCAACGTCCTCGATCGGAGCCCCCTCAAAATAAGGCTCATACGGTATGGTTTGCTCAAACACCTTGCCGATGCGCTCGTATACGCGCGAATCCATCGTTCCAACGGGATCCATCGCATCGATCACAAACGATGCGCCGTGATGCGCCGAGGTTAAAAGGACCTCCTTTTTCAGCCGCATCTCGCTTTTGGTAATGGTGTGACATCCCAGGTTTTCGTCGCAACGGCTGATCATATACTCAAAGGGCTGGTTGCGCGTTACCGAACGGTAATACTTTTCGGTAAATGACTGTGTGTAAATATCGGTGTGGAGATCTCCGCCCACGTAGTCACACGCCTGACTAACGCGCTCGCTTGAGGCTTGATTCCAGTCCCCTGCTACACCGTATGCATAGTTATGCTCTACGCTGGCATGGGGCATAAATTCTTTGGAAACCGCAGTTACATATTCCGCAAACTCACCGATCCATTCCTCGCGCTTTTTTTGAAGCGCTACAAACACGGGATCGTTCCAGTTCTCTACCGCGGGAATCCATGAGTTGCCCGTTTCTTTTAAAAACCGCATCTGGCAGTGAGGACAACGGCATATGCCGGGCCAGAAGGTCATGTCATAGAACATTCCGTCCACGGTAAAATACTCGGATATCTCCTTGATCTGCTCGCGAACGTATTGACGGTACTCGGGATTGTTCGGGCAACAAAAGCCGTAGCGCCCTCCGCGTTGGTGCGGCGAGGTTCCGTCTCCCCCGTTGACCAACCGCCACTCGGGGTGACGCTCCTCCTCCAACGTGGTATGTATCAGGCTGTAATAGCCCACCACATCGATCCCTGCCTCATGGCAAAGATCCACCAGCTGCCTCATTGCGTCCTCGCGTCCGATCAACGCGCTGTGCATCTTTCCAACCTTTGTGGGGTAATAGCTGTACCCCACGTGGGAATGAAAATAGATCATTGCTGACTTGATGTGCGCTTTTTTCAAATTTTCACAGTAGCTGACAGGATCGAATCTTGACATAAACGCAGGATCCCAATCCTCCAGATGCATATCCACCAAATTACGGCGGTAACTGGTGGAATACCATCTGCGGTCTTTATCGGTCTTTCTCATCATTTCACTCATTAGCTAAAGTCGTAAGCCTCCAAGAATTTGTCCAGATTGGTTTTCCATTTAAGGCGGTTCTTTGCCACTACACCCGTAAATATCGGATCCTGGCTGTCGGAGGTTGCGGAAAGCTCTGCATTGATAATTCCAAACATACAACCAATATCATAGGTTAGATTTTCGAAAATGAACTTCAGCATCTCGTAGCTTTCGTCATCACGGCCAACCTTTCGGAGCAACACATTTTCATAAAATTGCGGGCGAACATTCTGATATCCCTGTGCCGCATATGCCTCCAAAAACGCAGCCGATTGATTATAATTTTGGTTGTTGGTGGGAATTCCGAGAATCGAATAGTAGGTTCCCGCCGCATTGGAAATATAATCACCCGTTTCGCTTGACTTGGGATACGGCAGAATACCGTAATTGACCTCGCTCTGTCTCAGGGCTGATGCGTTGTGGGTAGCGGTAAGCAGAAACAGCACGTTCCCCTCGTCAAAATACTCGGTATCGGAGTTTTCCGCTTTACAAATCACGCGTCCGATCGTATCGGTGGCAAAAGTTTCGTCGTAAAGCTTTGTCAGAATATCCTGCACCTGAGATTGATAGCTGGCAATTGTGAGTGTGGGTTTGTTATCCGCGTTCAACTCCACAACTCTCACCCCGCATGAAACCAGCAGGCCCTGCACGTTGTCACGCGTGTAATGGATTCCCCACAAGTCATTCGCTCCCATACCGTCAACACCGTCCAACGTATCGTTGGCAATCGATTTTGCCATGGCAATCATCTTATCCAACGTCCATTTTCCGCTCTCTACCAGCTCATACGGATTCTCCAGCATTGCGCTGTAATTCTCTACCAAATCTTTGTTAAAGCACGTCATATGAACCGCAAGAAGGTGGTTGATCGTAACGTCTCCTACCAATCCGTAGCATCGGCCATTGAGCGTCATTGCTTCAATCGCGTTGCTGTCCCACCACGGGTTTTCGGTGTCGAGACCGAAGTCCTCGACACTCGCGAGATAACCGCCATTTACGGCTGCCGTATATTGCTCTCCGCGAAAGAGAACAAAATCAAAACCTTGGTCCCCCGCCATTGCGTTTTGCTCCAGCTTGGTCGCAAGCTCCGATTCTTGAAACTCACTCATGGATATAGAACAGTTGAAGAACTCCTCCATGTACATGTTTCTTTCGTACGCCGCATCCTGCACGTAGTCGCCCGTATAAGTCTCCACATAAATATCGGTGAACTTCAAGGGCTCATATTCGTACCATTTGGAAACAGCAAAATGGAACTCTTTTCCCCCCAAATTAACGGGTGTTACAATGTGGACCACCTCGGCGTTGGACTCGGACTCTTCCGTTCCTTCTTCAGTAGACGGATCCTTCTCGCATCCCGTTGCTAACGACATCAACATACATATCGCCATGCATAACAAGAACGCTTTGAAAAACACTTTTTTCACTTTCCTTCTCCTCCTTCACAAAAGAAATTTACATCAATACTTTATCACATTTTGTGCCCCAAGTAAAGGTAGTTTGGCACATAATAATGATACTTTGGATTTTTTACAGCGCGATTTGAGTCGCGATTTGTCATTTTGTTCAAAAAGCATAAAAGCAAACTGTGCAATTCAAACAATCAATGTTAGGTGGAATCAGTTTGCCAACAAATCGTTAACAATTGCCATGAGCGCTCCCAATTTACCGTCATTGCCGGCATTGGGAATAAATGCCCGAAAATCCGATTCCAAAGAGAACACACCTTCGTATTCGATCTCTCTCAAGGCAGCAACAAAATCTTTCCAATCGATCACACCCGTGCAGGGAACCCAATGCGCGTCATATTTTCCGTTATTATCGTGAACATGGATCGCCTTCAGATCCTTGCCTGCCATGCGAACCGCCTCGGCAGGAGATAAACCAAATACCGCAGCATGACCCGTGTCAAGACAAAACTTGAAGTTCTCATCATCCATCATACGGACAAACTCCAGTGTTTTTTCGGGCTTGGACAAAGGAATACGCAACATGGGCATGTTTTCCAAGCAAATGGTAATGCCGTACTGCTTTGCGGTTGGTAACAGTGCACGGAAAAAATCCACATTGATCTTTATAAATTGCTCGTGATCAAACTCATCCTCTCCAAACGGCATCATCGGGTGAATGACCCAGTTTTTACAACCGATCAGTGCGGTACAACGCAAGCTTCTTTTCATTACTTCCGCCCGTCCTGCGCGCAATTCCTCGGTTTCATCGTGGATCGGATAACGGAAGGGGCCGTGTACCTGATACGGCACGATTCCCGCCTCATCCATCAAAGCCTTTTCCGCCATGATGTCGGCTTCATACTGTTCTTCGGAACGACCTCTGAGCTCTCCATCGATTCCGAAGTCGACACCATAAAAGCCAAATTCCTTCATCTTCTTGTAGCGCTCATTTTCATAGCAATAAAAAAGCGCCAATGTTGAACCAATTCTCATTTTATTTGTCTCCCTTCTACACGGTCCGAACCGCTTATCTTTTATATTATCACAAATCGCACGCCCTGTAAATGGAATATCGCACATAAAAATAGCATTTTGGATTTATTTGATCTAAAAAAACGAAGTTTGATTTGTAAAGAAAAAAATTTATCCAATTTGAACAATCCCTCTTGACAAGTTTTTTGCTTTTTGTTATAATGAATCATACAACATACACTTTTCAGAAAAGGATTTGAAATTGATCATGCTGAAAAAAGATATCGAAGAATTAAAAAATGCGATTATTGATTTTTATAACATCACCGGTATCATGATTGTGATATACGATGAAAACTTTAATCAGATTTTTGGATACCCTTCGTACAATTCCCCGTTTTGTCACCTTATAAGAAAAAGTCTTGAGTTGTGCGAAAAGTGTTCTGAATGCGACCGCAACGCGATGATCAAATGTAAGCAACAAAAAAAGCTATTGATTTATGAATGCCACATGGGGTTAATTGAAGCAATGGCACCTATCCTCTCTTCTGACTCCATTATCGGATATTTATTGATCGGGCAAATCCTTCCCAAAGACAAAGAACCTCACATATATGACAAAATAGAAAGCTTACCTCAAAATTCATGTTTTTCGAAAAAGGATCTGTATGATGCGCTTACACAAATGACACCGCGCCCACGTGAAACACTTGAATCCGCAGCACACATCATGGAGATGTGTACTTGTTTCATCAGTCAAAACCGATTTGTATTTTCCATGCAAAACTCATTGCAGCGCGAGATTGAAAAATATATCCATACTAATATCAGCAATTCCGATCTTTCGATGAAAAGTATTTGCAATCATTTTCTGATCTCGCGAAGCACACTATATGAGGTATCGAAAAAAGCATATGGAGGAGGAATTTCAGATTATATTCGATTCTGCCGTATAGAAAAAGCCAAAGAGCTACTCCTTCAAAAGAAAATGTCCATTGCCGACATCAGCCGCGCCTGTGGTTTTAATGAGCCAAATTACTTTACAAAAGCCTTTAAAAATTTGACAGGCGTACTCCCAAAGGATTATTCTTCTACAACAAAACCGAAAAAATAATTAGTATCCTTATTTTTCATGGAATTCGTAAGGATTTTTACACTTGTCGTTTAGCGGAATTCTTAGGACAAGCCGTTGCTAAGCTCTCCGATTTGAAGAATACAGATAGAAACAGCATTGAAATATACGCAGTTTGGCACAAACGTAAGACAGAGAGGACTCCTTTGTATACAAAAAGCAGGGGCTGTCTCAAATGCTTTTTATCGCATTTGAGACAGCCCCGTTTCGTTGGTAAACGTCTCGGTTAACGGCGGGAGCAAGCCCCCGCCCTACGGGTTTATTGTTTTTTTCTCGTTAGACAAACGACACTTTCGACGTGGGGCAAGAGAGCAAAAAGTCTCAAAACCTATCAAAAGCGGGGGGAATGAAAGCAAAAAGCCTCACTTTTTGAAAATGCGCTTCCCTGCCATAAAACTGTTTATATCTTCAAAAGCTTGTTCTATGGTCTGCGGATGCCAGTGTGTATGACACTTAGCCACTATTTCCAATCTCTCTTCTGTTTGTTCCGTATATCCTTTATATTCTACAGAAAAAACAAACCCGATTCCGTGCGGATTGGGAACATCTTCGTCTGCATACAAGCAAAATCTTCCTTGTTGAGATTCACCGTAAATAACAGGGACATCCCAAACAAAGCCTTCATTCAAGGTAGAGGTGTTCGCCAGATGCAAATTGTGACTGTCTTTCACTTTTTCGTAGATAAATTCTATATCATTCATGAAGCGCACTCCTTTATTTTCTCGTCAAACAAACGACACTCTCGACGTGGGTCATAAGGTCAAAAGGTATATTTTTGTGCCAAAAACGGGGGTTGTAAAGCCAAGAAGTCCTCAAAACATAGGTTGAAAGCATCATTTGTCCCTGATTTTTGAGCGGTGCTTGGAAACATATCGATTTATTTTGTTTCGTTCGCTTCCCATAAATTTTTCTGCACCCAACAGGTGTTGCATTTGTTTCTTTGGCAATTGCAACCTTGCCATATTTCTTTTCGTGTGCCGAGTTCGGCAAGCGGAGTATTGATAATCGGTATCAAAATATTTTGTATTGCTTCTTCTAACAAACAATTTAATTCTTCATCCGTCATTAACTGCCAATTGTAAATGCCTTTTCCGTTAGTATTGAGGCGTGTCCCGTAGCACTGTGGAAATTGAACGTCTTTGTGATATACACTCACGTTAAAATAATACTCGTCAGACCACTGAGATTTTTGTGCTTCAAATTCCAAGCAAAAATCACTATCCAAAAACCTTGTCCATTTTGCACCCTTCTTCTTGAAACCAAGCGGTTTTAGTTTCTCTGCGATTTTTTGCAAAAACTGCTTTTGTCGCTCTTTTTTCAAGGACAATATCTCATCTTTCGATTTGTTCAAATATGTATCATATACTCTTTTTACTTCGCTTGCAACAGCTATTTTATCTTCATCGGTTTTTATTACTGAATGAAAACGTATTTTTATATTACTGTTGTCTTCACCGTCATGTCTCAAATAGTCTTGGTCTACGATAGATGTAAAACCATAGGTTACGCCAATATGGTCGCCATAGTCTTTCAAATTGACAATAAACGCAACTTTTTCAAGCGT
>JAFTXB010000139.1 GCA_017461825.1 Clostridia bacterium | reverse complement strand
GTGGACTGATAAAACGAATCATTTTCTTGCATATATCTTGCGTATGCAAATGCGGCATCTCCCATGCCGTCGTTGATGGCGTACCCCACAAAAGCGGCAGGATAGATGACATTTTCGAGGTAATCCTTGCTGTAGACCTTTTCGGCGGCGGTGCGGATCTGTTCCTCGGACAAAAATTGCGCGCGCGGCATGACGTATTCATAGCTTCCCTTTTGCGCGAAACCGTAGTACATATGCGTGAATTCGGCGTATTCCGAATCGGTTTTGTACACGGGAAGCCCCGCGCCGTAAAAGACCGTGTTGAGATCGTACGATGCTTCAACAAGCTCGACCACGCGGTCGTAGATCTCCTCCACCGCGGGTGCGCGCGAGCATGACGTAAAGGTCGCCATGCCCGACAGCATCACGCAAAGGGTGAGGAATAAGGTTAAAAATCTTTTCTTCATATTTTTGAATTATTCTTCGGTTGTTTGAACGGCTTCACCCGCATCGGTCACTTCCACCGTCTCGGTTGCTTCGGTGACTTCGGTTGCTTCTTCGGCAAATTCCTCGTCCTTTTCCTCGGCGTGGGGAGTGGTGGTGAAGTTCACCAGCTTTTGATTGTCGCCAAGTCTCATGACGATAACACCTCCGGCACTTCTCGAACGGCTGGGTACGCCCGCAACGGGGGTACGGATGATGGTTCCCGTATCGGTGATCATCATGATGTCGTCGTTGTCGTCAACTGCGGCAACGCCCGTCAAAATTCCGCTCTTGTCGGTGAGGTTGTAGCAGGTCACGCCAAAGCCTCCGCGGTTCTTCATCACGCGGAAATCGTCAAACGGACTGCGTTTTCCAAAGCCGTTTTCGGTGATGCAGAGCAGATCCTTGCCTTCCTCCACCACGCAAACGCCGGCAACGTAGTCTCCGTCACGCAGACTGATACCGCGCACACCGCGGGCGGTACGTCCCATTGCGCGGACGTTGCTCTCGGAGAAGCGCACTGCCTGACCGTTTGCAGTTGCAAGCAGCAGGTCGCATTCGCCGTGGGTGGCAACGACGAACACCAGCTCGTCGCCCTCGTCGAGGTTGAGCGCGATTTTTCCGCCCTTTCTCTGGTACTCATATTCGGACAGAAGTGTGCGCTTGATGACACCCTTCTTTGTAACCATGGTGAGGTATTCCTCGTCCGAAAATCCTTCCACGCTGATGCAAGCGGTGATCTTTTCGCCCTCGGTCAATTCAAGAATATTGACGATATTCTGTCCCTTGGCGGTTCTGCCCGCCTCGGGGATCATATACGCCTTGCGCATTTGCACCTTGCCCGTGTTGGTAAACATCATCAGATACGAATGGCTGTTGACGGCAACCACCTTTTCGATGTAGTCCTCTTCCTTGGTGGACATTCCGATAATACCCTTGCCGCCTCGGTTTTGTGCGGCGTAGGTGTCGGCAGGCTGACGCTTGATATAACCCGCGTGGGTGAGCGTGATGACACAGCTGTGGCGCTCGATCAGATCCTCGAGAATGATCTCATGCTCGGCGGGAACGATGTCGGTGCGGCGATCGTCTGCATACTTGCGGCGGATCTCGCCCATTTCGTCCTTGATGATCTGCTTGACCTTACCCATGTCGGCAAGAATTCCTTCGAGCTCCACGATCAAAGCGTGCAAACGTGCCAGCTCTTCCTCGATCTTGTTTCGCTCCATGCCGGTCAGCTTTCCGAGCGTCATTTCAACGATCGCCTGCGCTTGCAGGTCGGAAAGTCCGAATCTCTCCATCAAGGTCACCTTGGATTCGGCGATCGAGGGCGAGGACTTCATGATCTGCACAATCTCGTCGATGTTATCCAGCGCGATCTTGTAGCCCTCATAAATGTGCGCTCTTGCCTTTGCCTTGTCAAGATCAAACTGTGTGCGACGGATGATGACCTGCTCCTGATGCGCGATATAGTGGTCTAAAATGGTGGGCAGATTCAGCACCTTGGGCTCGTTGTTGACCAGTGCCAGCATGTTGATGGCAAAGGTATCCTGAAGCTGGGTGTATTTGTAAAGCTGATTTAAGAGGATCTGCGCGTTGACATCGCGGCGGTATTCCACCACGATGCGCATACCGTCTCTGCCCGATTCGTCACGCAGCTCGGTGATGCCATCGATCTTTTTATCCTTGACGCACTGCGCGATCGATTCGCAAAGCATACTCTTGTTGACACCGAAAGGAATTTCGGTGAACACGATGCGGCGGTGATCCTCTTCAATAGTTGCGCGCGAACGCACCATGATGTGTCCCTTACCCGTGGTATACGCCTGACGGATGCCGTTGACGCCGTAGATCGTCGCATAGGTCGGGAAATCGGGACCCTTGATGTATTCCATCAGATCGTCCACGGTACATTCGGGATTATCCATGCGGTAGATCGTTGCGTCGATGACCTCACCCAAGTTGTGAGGCGGGATGTTGGTTGCCATACCGACGGCAATACCCATTGATCCGTTGACGAGAAGGTTGGGAAAGCGCGACGGCAAAACCGTCGGCTCTTGCAGGCGGTTATCAAAGTTTGGCATCATGGGCACGACGTTTTTATCAAGGTCGCGCATCATTTCATCGGCGATCTTGTTCAGTCTCGCCTCGGTGTAACGGTAAGCCGCTGCGGGGTCGCCGTCAACCGAACCGAAGTTTCCGTGTCCCTCTACCAAGGTATAGCGGAGCGAGAAGGGCTGTGCCATACGCACCATGGTGCCGTAAACAGCCGCGTCTCCGTGGGGGTGATAGCGTCCCAGCACGTTACCGACGGTGGTAGCCGACTTGCGGAAGGGCTTGGAATGTACCAATCCGTCCTCGTACATTGCATAGAGAATACGGCGTGCACCCGGCTTCATGCCGTCACGCACGTCGGGCAATGCGCGCGCCATAATGACCGACATGGAATACTCAATGAAGGACTTTTTGACCTCCTTTTCCATGCCGACGTCAACGATCTTTTGATTTTCAAACAGCGCCAGCTCTTGCTCTTTTGCTAATTTCTTGTCTTTTTCGTTTGCCACTGTCTTTTACCCTTTCCTCTGTATATGGTGTTGAAAATTGATTACTTTTTTTGGTTATATAAAATAAAATGAAAACATGGTTAGTGCGAACATAGTGTGTCGCGAGATCCGATCGCGTCAAGGACGCGATCGCCCTTCGGGCTTCGCGGAGTCGCTTGGTCGCTCCTACGCTCAGGATGACCGCGAGGGAAATTTTTGTGTGAACATGGTGCGTCGCGAGATCCGACCATGTTGAAACATGGTCGCCCTTCGGGCTTTGCGGAGTCGCTTGGTCGCTCCTGCGCTCAGGATGACCGCGAGGGTAACGTCGCAAAAAATTGATATTGGCTTGCGATTCTTCTCAATGATGACCGCGAGGGAAGTTTTACGAATTTTTTACTTACGGTTACTACAAAACAATACTTCTGTCGGTCATCCTGAGCGTGCGTAGCCCGCGAAGTTTTGCGTAGGCGAGAAGCCGCAAAGCGGATCGAGCGGAGCAAAACCGAGGAATGGAGCAACGCGGAATGACGACGGGATCTACAAACGATTACCAATAGCTTTCCTCGGGCAGATGAACTGTTCCGCGTGCACAAACGCTAAAGAAGGACGCGAGTTTGTGCGAACAAAACGTGTCGCGAGATCCGACCATGTTAAAACATGGTCGCCCTTCGGGCTTCGCAAGGTCGCTACGCTCCCGGATTGCTTGCAATCCTTCTCAGCGATGACCGCGAGGGAAAATTTGATTGAAAATTTTGTGCAAACATGGTGTGTCGCGAGATCCGACCATGTTGAAATATGGTCGCCCTTCGGGCTTCGCAAAGTCGCTACACTCCCGGATCGCTTGCAATCCTTCTCAGCGATGACCGCAAGGGAAATATAGAAAAATATTTTTGTTCAATAAAACAAGTCCTTCCATTCCGGATTCATTGTTTCAACCAAATTGTTTTTCTTTTCCCGACGCCAACCTTTTAACTCTTTTTCTCTTTTAATTGCTTCATTTGGATTGGAATGTTCTTCAAAATACACTAATTTTTTAACGTGATACTGTTTTGTAAAACCATCAATTTGCTCGTTTTTGTGTTCTGTAATTCTTCTTTTTAAATCATTTGTCATTCCAATATACATAACTTTATTGGAATAACTTGTAAGAATATAAACGTAATACATTTATCTTTTTCTCCGATATCCCTTTTCCAAAAAGCCGTAAAACAGCATTAAAGGAAAGTAGAGCGCGCAGCCCAGTGCCGCGGTCAACAAAAGCTCGGGCAGGAGCGTGTATAGGAGCAAAACAGGAAGATTGATGTTTTGATAATTGAGACATGCATACAACAATGTTACAGCACCGCGCAACAAAAGCGACACTCCAAAATATGCCGTAAAAGCCGAAAACCGCCTCGGTATTATTACACGGGCATAATGCCCTGTCAGATAGCCGCAAAACAGATAAAACAGCGGGAGCAGTATGATTCCAAAAGAACCCATTGATTCAATCAAAACCCCTGCCACAATCCCACAGATCGCGCCCAGCTGCCGTCCCCCAAAATAGCCTAAGCACATCACAATGCAAAGCATGAGATCGGGAACTACACCCAATATCCGATACCGAGATAAAACAGAAACCTGCAAAACCGATGAAACCAATAGCAAAATGCCAACCAATATCACATACCGCGCCACCAGCGACCGATTTTGCGCTCGGTGACCCATTATATATTTTTGTGCCACCGTTGAGCCTCCTTTTTTCGTGGGGAACTTTTGAAAAAGTTCCCCACACCCCTCAAAACTTCACTAAAATTGAGTTTTCGGATGTGTTGGAGCGTTTGTGCGCTGTTTTTTTACTCACATGAGACATACTTCACATTGTATCTCAATAATTTCATCGGCATTTACTGCCCCTCATACCCCGTGATGATCATCATATATTTGAGATCCGAAAAATCAACCTTTGGTTGAACCGTTACCACAGGCGTGCGGTTGTATTCGTCCACCGAAATATCGATTACTTCACCAATATAAAGATCGGCAGGATAGACACTTCCCGTTCCCGTGGAATAAATTTTGTCTCCTATCTGTATATCGGCATCGGGTTCAATATAGGTCATGGTACAAACGCCGTCATGCCGCAGGGCATAATCACCGCTGACGATTCCCGTTGCGCCCGATCGCGGCACGTACGCACCGACCGAGCTTGCTGTTTCAATAATGGTGGTTACCATGCACCAGTTGAGCCCCACGTCGGTTACGTATCCAACGATT
>JAFTXB010000138.1 GCA_017461825.1 Clostridia bacterium | reverse complement strand
CGGTTCTCTGTTCGATGCAACTCAGACCATGGTTGCAAAGATCGACGACGACACCTATCAGGTACAGGTTGTTTCTTGGTACGACAACGAGAACTCCTACACCAGCCAGATGGTTCGCACCATCAAGTACTTCGCAGAGCTTGCTTAAGTTTTGTTGAGGAACTGAATAAAAAGGGGAGACTTCACACGAGGTCTCCTCTTTCTTTTTTTATTTTTTCAAGACCGCGTACGTCGTCGGCATTTCAAGGGGATGCCATGCGGTGGTCAAAGCTTGTCTTTCGATCAGGAGCGTTGCGGGAATACAGATGGCATTTACAAACTTATCCATAGAGGCAATTCCTTTGACTTGATTTTGCAAATGCTTTGGCGTGTGTGCACTTAAGATCTGCGCGGCGATCTGATCCATTTCCCCGATGATCGTAACAAGCTCGGCGGTTATAAATTCTTTCACCATGTTTATAATCGCTCGATATTGCTCCGCGGTATAAATCGGAACGGTTGCCCGATATGCATCGTTTTCTTTGACAACGTATCCTTTCTTTATCATTTCGGCAATCGCTTCAAGATCGTATTCGCTAAATGCGGTAGTATCGCCGCGGCAAATATCGCAGAAGATATTGATATACCGTTCCTTTCCGTAAAAATCGTGGTGATCACCTTTTCCTTTTCCATCTTTCCAATAGTCAAAGAAATACAGCTTGTCTCCGTGCTTACCATCAACACAGCAATAGGAGAATATATGTTTTTCATTGAGTTTTTCTACGCACCAAAGATAGGCGGACTCTCCCCAGCCTGTTTTGGGGACAGCTTTTGTGTCGCCGCATTCTACGCCGCCCAGCATTCGGAATAACACCGTAGCAAGCTGCCAGTGCAAGGTATTCTCCGAAAAATCATTCCCCTCAAAACCGATGTTTTTGTATTCGGCTACTTTGGCATTGATAAAAGCCTCCGTCTTGTCGGCAATCAGGTTGTGATATTTTGTAACGGCACGTTCAATCTCTTCAGCGCACTCCGACGTTATCACGATCACGTTCGTCTTGTAATGTGTTCCGTCTTTTACAATGATCTTTTTGTTTTCCAGTTCTCGGATCTCATCATCAAGGTACGGAAGGGGAATGCCCGTTTCAAGACTGATCTGCTGAACTGTAAGAGAATCGTTATAGCAAGCACTGACAATGTTTTGTCTGATCTTGCTTTGCATAAACTGCCAAAATTGGTTCGGACCTTGACCGCTGTACATAGGGATCAAGGTTTTCGGGTTATAGCTTAATTCTCCAAGATTTCGTTCCATACTCATTCCTTCTTTCAATATGTTTCGTGATTTGAATAGCAGATATTTTACCATGCTTTCGGAAATGGCAAGCTTTGACGAGATTTCGGAACAAGAGCAACCTTCAATATAATATAGAATCGTTGCTTTGCGGTATTTTTCGGACAACAGCGTTAATTCGCGTCGGAGAAGATAAATGTCACCGCGATCTTCCGTGAGATCTTCTTTTGCAGGAATATCCTCCGTCAACTCGCAAGTGTTATTTTTTCGCTTTTTTCTATACCATTGCTTATAGACGTTTCCCGCAACACTCCACATAAAAGCATAGAAAGCCTTGTCGTTGCGAATGTTTTCAGCCGATTTTATCAGTTCATACAAAATATCCTGCGACAGATCCTCGGCTTCCTCTTTCGTGGGCGTTTTTGCCATGCAATACGAGAAGATCGTTTTGGATACCTCTGTAATTTTCTTGCTCAGCTCGGTCTCGTTCATCTGCTCACCTCCTTTTGCGTTTTAGAAGCTTCTGCTATAATAGTGAAAGAAAAATGGTTTGGTTAACGTTTTGAAAGATATTTTTATAAAAAATCAAAAAAGGACTGCCGTTTGATCGGACAGCCCTTTTTTGAGGTTGTATTGACATTAAGCATCCTTCTTAACGTCGAGAACCTGCTTGCCGTTATAAAAACCGCAAACCTTGCAGACGCAGTGGTTCTTAACAAACGCGTCGCATGCGGGGTTGGAACACTTGTTCATGCCGGGCATGGAGAGCTTGCTGTTGTTGGAACGTCTCTTGTCTCTGCGTGCTTTCGATACTTTCTTCTTTGGTACTGCCATGTCTACACCTCCTCTTGCGTGAATTTTCTATATTCACGTCATAATTTACTGTTCTTCTTCATTTTTGTCAAGCAATGTTTTCAGCACTGCAAGGCGCGGGTCGGGCTCAAACGTGGGGCAGCCGCAGTCGCCAAGGCGTTTCGGCTTTCCGCATTTGGGGCAAAGTCCCGGGCAATCCTCATCACACAAAAAACGCATGGGGAAGGAGAGAAGCAACTCCTCACGGATCGCTTCGTCAAGATCGAGCTTGCCATCCTCAATAACGGCATACTCGTCCACATTTTCCTCAAGCTGTTCCTCGGTGAGTGTCCCTTCAGCGGCAACCGTACGCTCCAGCATAACGGAAAAATCACCGCTCACAGGCTCGAGACAGCGTGCGCACTCCGCGCGGTAGGCAACCGTGGCAGTCAGCTCAAGATGCATATATCCTGCCTCATCGGTCACAAAGCCTTTTACGTGTGCGTCACCGTCCAGCTCGGCGCTGTCGGTTTCGTCGGGTGTCAGAAGGTAGTCGATATCAATGCGGTCGACCTCACCGCGGAGCATCGGGCGCATATCGAGAACCATCGTTTTTCCTCCTCATTTCGGTTGACATAAAATGCGACATTATTTATTATAACCTTTTTGCGGTCATTTGTCAATAGTTTTTTTACAAATCGAACGTGATATTTTGAATTTTTACCGCTTTTTTTCAAAAAAATCAGTAATTCTCGGCGTGAACCTCAAAATAGCTCTGGGGATGCGCGCAGGTGGGGCATACCTCGGGTGCCTTTGTGCCAACCACGAGATGACCGCAGTTGCGGCATTCCCAAACCTTGACCTCGCTCTTTTCAAACACAGCGGCGGTCTCAACGTTCTTCAGCAGTGCGCGGTAACGCTCCTCGTGGTGCTTTTCAATTGCGGCAACCAAGCGGAATTTTGCTGCCAGCTCGTGAAAGCCCTCCTCGTCGGCGGTCTTCGCAAAGCCCTCGTACATATCGGTCCATTCGTAGTTCTCGCCGTCTGCGGCAGCCGCAAGGTTTTCGGCGGTGTCACCGATGCCATTCAGCTCCTTGAACCACAGCTTTGCGTGCTCCTTTTCGTTGTCGGCAGTTTTGAGGAAGAGTGCCGCAATCTGCTCAAAGCCCTCTTTCTTTGCCTTGGATGCAAAATAGGTGTACTTGTTGCGTGCCTGCGATTCGCCCGCAAACGCCGCTTCGAGATTCTTCTCGGTCTGTGTACCTGCGTACTTGTTGGTTGTGTTGCTCATAATAAACCTCCAATAAATGATTTGATAATATCATACAACAATCTGTTGCATTTGTCAAGAGTTCTGCTGCGCTTTTTGAAAAAAGCTTTTTCACGACCTCACGAAAATCCCCATGAACCCCCTTGAGGAAAATGTCGTTCAGTCCGGCGTTTTGCACACGCATTTTTTGTAGGGGACGGCGCCCACGACGTCCCGTTGTAACGATTACCGTGATATAATATGGCTGTTAATCTTCGTAACGGGCTGTCGAATGCGCCAGCCCCTACAAATTCTTGCAAACAAGATAAAAGGCTTTTTTGGAATACGACTTTTATACCGTCACCGTTTCACGCACCGTCGTTTTTTTACTCGGCGCAGGCTCGGCGGCATCACGCGCATTCGCCAGCATCAGCTTCAGTCGGTTTTCCTGATTGACCGCCGTCGCCCCCGGGTCATAGTCGATCGCCACAATGTTGACGTTCGGCAGCTTTTCCTTGATCGGCTTCATCATGCCCTTGCCGCAGATGTGGTTGGGGAGACAGCCAAAGGGTTGGGTGCAAACGAGGTTGTTGATCCCGCTGTCGGCAAGCTCCAGCATCTCGGCGGTGAGCAGCCACCCTTCGCCCATCTTGGTGCCGTGGTGGATACAGCCCTCCACCAGCGACGCCGTATGTGGGAATGGCGTTGGTGTGCGGAAATCGCTTTCTTCCTTCATGATCTCGATCATGTCGCGTACCTTTCCGTTGAGAAATTTGTACGCCAGCCCGTAGATCCTTCCCATCAGCTTGTTGATGCCGTAAAGCCTTACATCCTCCATATTGTTGTAGACAACGTACAGACAGAAATCGAGTAGCCCCGGAACCACCACCTCAGCTCCCTCGCGCACGAGGAAGTCCTCCAAACGGTTGTTTCCGAGAGGCGAGTATTTTACGAAGATCTCACCCACGATCCCCACGCGCGGTTTTTGCACGTGGCGCAGCTCCACGCGGTTAAAATCGCGCAGGATCCGACGGTAATTTTCTTTGATCCGTTTATAGGACAGCACGCGGCTGTTATACATCTCGTCGGCAAGGCTTTTCGTCCAGCGATCGGCAAGTGCCTGCGCTTCACCCGCGCGCACCTCGTAGGGCTTGCATTGGTTCACAAGTGACATCAGGAGATCGGCGTACAGAATTCCGTATGCCATGCGGTGCAGGATCGGAACCGACAGATTCCATCCCGGGTGCTTTTCGATTCCCGAGAGGCTAAAGCCGATCACAGGCACGTAGCCGTATCCCGCCTTTGCAAGCGCCTTGCGAAGGAGCGAGACGTAGTTGGAGGCGCGGCAGCCGCCGCCTGTCTGAAAGAGCAGGAGTGCCACCTTGTGCGGATCGTATTTAC
Source organism: Clostridia bacterium (assembly GCA_017461825.1). Taxonomy (GTDB): domain Bacteria; phylum Bacillota; class Clostridia; order Oscillospirales; family CAG-272; genus UMGS1865. The sequence goes on along the minus strand of JAFTXB010000138.1, from coordinate 1,570 downwards.
CGCTTTGTATTGCGTCGATAAACTGACCGATCACAAGCAGGGCGGGGTAGCAGGTGTCGTTATGTACATATTTCAGTCCCGCGTCCACGATCTGCCTTCCTTCTGTTTTGAGCAGATCGATCTTGTATCCATAATTTCGCATGACCTGCAGGATCAGCTCAAAATGCATGGGGAGCATGTTGGGAGCGAGGATCGTATACTCCTCTTTCATTTCTTTTGTAAATTGTACGTAATTCTTTTCCATGGGAGTTCCTTTCAAAGGGAATTTTGGAAATGCCTTGCAAAAGGCGTTGGATTGTGATATAATGGAGATAATGCAGAAATAAGGGGGCGCTTTGTTATGAATGAGTATGCAAGAGAGATCCGACGGGAGCTTCACATGTACCCCGAGGTCGGCTTTGACCTTGCGCGCACATTGGCTCTTTTGCGTCGTGAGCTTGACACGATCGGTGTCGATTATACAGAGGAATACGGAAAAAGCAGTATCGTTGCAACCGTCAATCCCGAAAAAACAAACTTTACCGTCGGCATCCGCGCCGATATCGACGCGCTTCCGATCCAAGAGGCAAACGACGTAGCGTATCGCTCCCAAAATGAGGGCAAGATGCACGCCTGCGGACACGATGCCCACACAGCGATCGCGCTGGCAACCGTCAAACGGCTGTTTGAGATGCGAAATGAGATCAACTGCCGCGTCAAGGTTCTGTTTCAGGCGGCGGAGGAGTATTCCACGTCGGGTGCCAAGCTCATGGTAGAGGACGGTGTGATGGAAGATATTGATTGTGCGGTCGCCCTCCATTGCGATGCGGGTTATGATGCGGGATGTGTTGCCTTGGCTTCGGGAGAGCAAAACGCAATCAGCCACGGTTTCCGCCTGCATTTTTACGGTACAAGTGCCCATGCCGCCGATCAGCATACAGGAGCCGATGCCATTATGATGGCGGTACGCGCCTATACATCTATCGAGATGATGGTAGCAAAGGAGGTCGACGCATGCGAGCCCGCCATTCTCAATATCGGCGCGATCCACGGAGGCGAGACCAACAATATCGTTTGCGATGCCTGCTCCATGTTTGGCACACTTCGTACTTACCGCGCCGAGGTCGATGAAAGGATCATGAGCCGCATCCAAGCGATCTGTGAGGCAACCGCACTGTCGGGCGGCGGTAGCTTTGTGTTTGAAGAGGTTAAATTTTATCCCGTTGTTTGCAATGATCCCACCGTTACGGCATGCCTTAAAAAGTCGGCTGAGCGTGCAATTGGGGAAGACCGCGTACTGCCCATGAAAAAGCGCAGTATGAGTGGCGAGGATTTCTCCTACATGGCACAGGAAAAGCCGTCCGCCATGTTCCGCCTCGGCATCCGCAACGAAGCGCGAGGCATCACCGCAGGGCTGCATCAGGTCAATTTTGACATCGACGAGAATGCACTTGACATAGGTGTCAACGTTTTCGTCCGCTTTGTGCTCGATCACATGAACGGCATCGAGGGCATGAAAAATCCCAAGGAGGCGTAAGGCGATGAGCGACAGGAAAACGGCATTCTACTGCCAGCGTGACTATGAACACGT
>JAFTXB010000137.1 GCA_017461825.1 Clostridia bacterium | reverse complement strand
TTTACAGCCGCGACACGGTGTTCACCATCGGCTGCCTCGACGGCTCCTTCCGCAAGCTCGCCCTCAACCGCATCCGCCACATCGTGTTTTAAAAAAGATCAAAAACCACCGCCGAGAGTACCCCTTACGGTCACTCTCGGCGGTTTCGTTATAGACTAATTCACAAATTTATGATATAATTATAAAAAACTTTGATAATCAACCGAATCAAATCCAAATTCTACGACTTATGGGTGAAAGCTTTCAAAGAGGTCTCAAAATGGAAAATGAAATCACAAAATATGTAGAGTATCTGTTTGCTCTTGCCCTTAAGAAGTGCGGTGATGTAAACGATGCCGAAGATCTAACGCAAGAAACACTTCTTGCTGCGTTTCAATTTATAAACCGAGGTGGTAGTATTTCTAATATGAAATATTGGCTTACTTCTGTTCTTTCAAACAAACGGAACGAGTCGCTTCGAAAAAAATACAAGCTGCCGCTTGTTAGTGTCGATGTAATTCCCGATGTTGAAGATTACAATGACGAAGCTGACATTGATAGACCTACTGCCGAGCAGGTCAGACGAGAAGTAGCGTATTTGGCAAGATTACAAAGAGAAGTGATCGTAAAGCATTATCTCGAAGGAAAGAAGGTTCAAGATATAGCCGACGAGTTAGGCGTTCCGAAAGGAACGGTATTGTCACGGCTATCTTCGGGCAGAGATCAGATGCGGAAAGGATTTGATTCAATGGAACAATATGAAAAGCAAAGTTATGTCCCCGAACGACTTGAAGTGGGGTGCTCTGGAAATCCCGGATTTAATGAGGAGCCGTGGTCGCTTGTAAGTGATGATCTCATGAAACAAAACATATTGATTATTGCGTATGAGCAACCCATAACAGCGGTAGAAATTGCAAAAGCACTTGGTATCCCAACGCCTTACGTTGAAAATGCAATCGAGGATCTTGTTAAGTGCGAGCTTATGGTACGAAGCGGAAACAAGGTTGTAACAGATTTTTTGATTTCTACACCTGACGAAAGATCATCTAAACTTGATATTCAACTTGAATTTGCAGATCAGCAGTATCAAGTGGTATGGAATTTGATTACCGAATTGTTTTCGGATATAAATTCTTTGAGTTGGTTTAACCGGTTGTCTGACAAAGCGCAGATTGATGTTAAATACTACGCTATGATAGATGTTCTCGCAAGAGGACAATATCATGCCGTCAGAAAAATTGTTGACACGAATGAAATTTATCCCGAAAGACCGGATGGAGGCAGATGGATCGCGCAAGGTACACGATATGGAATGGATTTCAAGTGGGAGAACGATCCTTTCTCAAAGTATGCTTGGGGAGGAGAACGACGCGCAAGTTGGGATAATTTCTTCAGCAGTAAATCGGTAGAGCTTCATGTTTACGACACTCAACCCGATTTGAATAAGTACGAACACGGTCACGTGGAAATACACGATGACAATTTGTGTAAGATGTTATATATTCTTTATAAGGGTATTCCGTTCGAATATACGGGATTTAACTTGAGATATTTGGAGGATATTCCTCACCTTGCTTCGTGCGGCGTGTTGCGTTATGAAAACGATAAACCCCAAGTGTCAATTCCGGTGCTTAGCAAAAAGGAATTTTCTGAATTGTTCAAGATCAGTGCATCCTATATGGTGAAATTGGGAGCTTTAATGGAAAAGCCTTTGCGAGAGATTTTTCCGCAGTTGAAGTTAGAGATTCCCATGCATCTTGAAGGAAAGATTGCTGAGTTCAGAAAATATGCATTCTATGCTTTTCCGATGGCTATTTTAAAAAGAGCAATTTCGGATAGTGATTTTATTCTTGACAGCCAGCAAAAAGCAATACCGATGATATTAGTTATTGAAGAACCTGAGAACATAATTAGATAAAGATACCGCCAAGAGAACTCCTTACGGTCACTCTCGGCGGATTTTTTGAAACAATATGTGATACATTTTAACAGTAGCGAAAAAATGTTCTTTCAAGAAGTTCCCAACAAAAATTCTCAATCATTACTCTCCACGATCCAAACGCCGCCGCGGCGCACGTCAATGAGCGCGCAGTTGCCAACGATCTCGTTGGAGACGGCAAACTGATTGAGGCGTGAGAGCTTGGCTTTTTTCAGCGGATATTTGCCCCCGTCAATGCTCACACCCTTGACAACAGGGTCGGCGGCAATGAGCGAAAAGTAACGGAACTGCCCGCGCGGCAGCAGCGTGCTGTTGTTGCGCAAAAAGCGCGCGCGGTTCTTTCCGCTGGTAACGTAGGCGTGGATATGCTGACGGTCAAGATCCTCCAAAATGGCAAGCGTGGAGAGCGTGTGGTCAAGCCTGCCGTCAAGCCCGCCGATGATGACGATCTCACGCGCGCCGCGCTCGAGTGAGACACGGACGGCAAGCTGTGTGTCGGTGTCGTCCTTTTGGGCGGGTACGCGGATCAACTCGGTTTCGGTCGGTACGTCGGGCTCGCCCAGCGAGTCAAAATCGCCGAGAACGATCGATGGCTCCACTCCAAACCGCCGCGCCGTTACAAGCCCCGCATCGGCGGCAATGACCAGATCGTCCTTTGCAGGGCGCTCGTTCACGCCCTCTTTCCAAACGTTCCCGCCCGTGTAGATAAACGCTTTCACGGTCAGCCAATGATCGCGCGGATCCGCGGGATCAGGTTTTCGGCGACGGTCGCGTGTCCGTCACGCATCGGATGGAGCGGCTCTTCGGGGATCCAGCCAAAGGTGTCGATATAGTGCACCGTGCAGCCGTTTTTGGCATTGTAATCGGCAATCATATGCCCCAGCTCCTCGTGGTGCGCTCCGCAAAATGCCGAGACCGAAATGATAACAGACTCGGGATTGCGCGCACGGATCACGTCAAGCAGCTCGGCGTATTTTTCAAGATAGAGCTCCATAGGCTTTTTGCGGTCGTTAGCCCCGTGGTTGATGACGATCACGTCGCAGGACGGATGCGCGATCGGTGAGCCTTCAAAATTGTAGGGGTAGGATTCGGGCGCGGCAGGGACGGCACCGCATCCCGCTTTGGTCGCACCAACGGCACCGTAGCCCATAAACACGGGGCGCAGGTCAAGCGCTTCGGCGGTGCGCCATGCGTAGGTCGCGCAAACGTCGTCCTGATAACAGCGCAGAGCACCTTCAAAATATGGCAAGGGATCATTCCCGGCATTGAAATCGGTGTCAATGAGCACACCCTCGGTAATCGAATCGCCCACAAATTCCACCGTGCGGCGCGTGTCGGGTGCGAGAGGCAGGGGCTTTTCAACCTGCACACCGATAAAGGAGACCTTTCCGGTCAGGGGATGATACCAGCGGCGATTTTGCTCGGAGCCGCCCTTGTAGATGATGCGGCAGACGTGCGCGCCGCCGTCCTTTGCCATGATGCGCAGATGGCTGTCAATGGGGGCTTCGATCATGTCGCCGCCGTCAAGCTGGATCCACAGATGCAGACGCGGGTAGGCATTTGCAATCACGTCAAAGCGAGCCAGAGCCATTTTGCCCTCAAAGGCAAATTCGATATAAGAGCCTGTGTTGGTTGTAACAGCGCATGCGGGATCGGTGGTATCCCAGCGCCCGGTCAACCGAATACTTTCGTGTGTGTAAGATACATTCATAATACTTGTCCTTCCTTGCGGTTTATTTTTTTTCCAACGCCGTTTTATCCGCTCCGGTAAGCGTGCGATTGAGCCACTCTTCGTCGGGGGAATAGATACAAAGTGTTCCGTAGGCGTTTTTTTCGTAGTCAATATCACCGTTATAATAAATGTCAACAAACATGCCGGCTGTCAATTCTTCCACGCTCACATCTTCAAATACGTACAGATAGTAGGTATAAAGCGAGGTCGTTTCGCGCTTGACTTCGGTGGGGGAAAAACGCTCTTTTACAAGCGTTTCAGCGTTGGTGTTATCGTTTTTGTCATCGGGGGTAGTATCGGTGGTACGTACCAACGTCACATCAAACAGATCGGCATCGCGCGAGGGAATTTCCCCCAATTCATAGTCGGTTGCCAGATGCGAAAGTGTGCTGTTGTTATAGCGAAACACCACTTGCACTTGATTTGCTTCGGGGATAAAGGTACATTTCGGGACCGAGAAATACCCATAGTTGTGTTCGGCACGGGTAACGGTTCCCTGATCCTGATAGAGCAGTTGAATGTCTTCTCCATGCTCTTCATATGCGGCAAGGATATCTTCATTTACCGCCAAGGCATCAATGGTATCGGGAATATTTGCGGAAAAAAAGATCCGCCACAGGAGCACGGCACTGACTGCAAAAACAAACAGACCGACAAGTGTTTTAACCACCCATCCTATTATTCTTTGTGTGCGAAAATTCGGCATGGCTGTTCCTTTCTTTTATGTGTAACGGTTTTTGGTTTTAATTTTTTAAACGGTCAAGCGCGTTTTGCAAAATGATCTGTGCCGATAGCGTGTCAACCACACCCTTGCGCTTTGCGCCGCGTGTACCGGTTTCGTTCAGATAGCGCGCTGCCGACATTGTGGTCAGCCGCTCATCCATCATGGCGATCGGTACCGCGCCGTTCAGCTTTTGCGAGAGCAGGCAGGCAAACTCACGGCAACGCTCGGCGCGAAAGCCCTCCGAGCCGTCCATGTTTTTGGGTAGCCCTACCACAATGGCACTTGCTTTTTGCTCGAGCGCCACCTCCGCCACCTTTTGCGCGGTCTTTTCAATGCCGCCGGGCGAAACGTAACCGATGCCCGAGGCAAGAAAACGGCTGATGTCCGAAACAGCAAGCCCCGTGCGCGTGTCTCCGAAATCCACGCCGAGGATGCGCCCCGCCGTGTTTTTCAGTTCGGTCAACTGAGCGATTGCTCCATCCATTTCAGCGTCTCCTTCCAAACCTGTTCTTTTCCGATCTCGTTGAGGATCTCATGCCGCATTTCGGGGTAGAGCCGAAGCGTGACATCCTTCATGTCGGCATTCCGCAAGCGGTCTGCCACAGCGCGCACGCCCTTGCCCCACGAGCCAACGGGATCCTCCGCACCGCTGACAACCAGCAGGGGCAGGTCTTTGGGGAGTGCGTGAAACCACGCTCGGCGGTTGACCTTGCCCACCAACGAAAAGAGATCGGCATATCCGCGCAGGGTAAAGGTGTAGGCGCAAAACGGGTCGGCGTTGTAGCGATCCACAATTGCGGTATCGCGTGAAAGCCACGCGTTTTTGTCGCATCCCTTTTCAAATTTTTTGTTGTAGGTTCCAAATGCCACACCCGTGACAAACGCCGAGCGATGCCGCTCTCCGCGGAGGGCGATCAAAAGCCCTGCCAAAAGCTTACCCGCGCCCGCAGGCGTGTCGGGACCTCCCGTGCCGCAAATGACAGTTGCTGCGTAGTCGGGGGCGTATTGCTCCAGCACCGCGCGCGCGATAAAAGAGCCCATGCTGTGCCCAAACAGGATCAAGGGCAGGGTGGGGTATTCCTTTTTCATGGCGAGAGAAAGCTTGTGCACGTCCTCGGCCAAGGCGTCAGCCGACACGGTAAAGCCAAGGTCATCAGAGGACTTTGCGGTGTTGCCGTGCCCCAAATGATCGTGCCCGAACACCAAAAAGCCGTTTTGCGCAAGATAGTCGGCAAAGCCCTCGTAGCGCAGGAAATATTCTTTCATGCCGTGCGAGATCTGTACCATCGCGCGCGGCTGCTCGGGCACGAGCTTGTACGCCGCCAATTCGGTTTTGCCGTCCGATGAGGGGATTGAAAAACGAAGCATGATAGGGCTCCTTTTTATTTTTTGTAATTCTTACAAGCTTTTTCAAGCAGAAGAAAATCATTGCAGCGCTTGCCAAGCGCGGAGCTGTTGCCGTCCTTGATTTTGAGTTTGTAGACGTTCTGTGCGTTTTTTCGAATTTTTTCTTGAATTGATTTGATAAAACGGTATTCGGCAAGCAACAGGGCGCGGTAGTGCGGATCTCGTTCATTTCGGATGTCAACGTACTTTACTTCACTCGGCGGTACGGGAAACATATTATTGAGGTTAATAACGGCATAATCTTTAATCTTGATAAAATCAAGACCTTCTTTCATCAGTTTATGTTTGTCCTTAAATGAAGAAAGCGGCGCAAAATAATCATGGTTATTGATTTGAAAAACGATACCGATATACTTACGCTCGTTTCTTTGTCACGCTTTTTTATTTTGAAACAGATGAGGTGCGTGGGTTGATAGATATGTAATATAATTGGCATTAATTTCATAAAGTTTTATATTGTCCATGCTCAACCTCCAAAACAACAAATGAGGGCAAGTGTGTCTTGCCCCCATTGTTAACTTTCGCGTTTTGAGTAGCGAAACACTCACTTTTAACTTTCTTGAAAGAACCAAGAGAAGTTCACTTAGTAAGTTTCTCATTTTGGGCTGAGATACACCCACAGTTATATTATATCCTATTTTTATCCGTTTGTCAATACAAAAAGAAAATTTTTATTTCTTCAAGATCTCAATCGCCTCATCCAGCGTCAGTTCGCGCTCCTCGCGGGTGGAGAGGTCTTTCATTTTGACAATACCGCGCGCAAGCTCGTCGCCGCCGATGATAATGACATGCGTGTAGCCTTCTTTCACGGCAAAGTCGATCTGCTTGCCAAACTTTTTGGTGCCGAGGTAGACCGAGGAAACGATCCCGGCGCGGCGAAGCGTGTCCACCGTGTTGAGATAATGCTCGTAGGGCACGTCACCAAAGCGCGTGACGAGCACTTTTACACCCGCACCCAGCGTTTCGGGCACGAGGTTGTGCGTGTAGAGGAAATTTTCAAGCGTAACGTCACCCATGCCGTATCCTACGCCCGAGATCTTCGCGTTTTTCACAAACAGCCCAACGAGGTTGTCGTATCTGCCGCCGCCAAACATGGCGCGGTTGTTCTCGGGCGCGTTGTCAAAGACCTCAAACACGGTGCCCGTGTAGTAGTCAAGCCCGCGAATGATCCCAAAATCAAATACACAGTACTTTGCGAGTCCGGTTTTTTCGAGAGCATCAAACAGATCGCGCAGTTCCTGCGAGCCCTGCGAATCGGGGCAGAGCGCGGTTGCTTCGGTGACATTCATTTTATAAAGCTCGTCAATGCGCTCGATCTGTTCTTCGTCCAGTCCCAGATCTATCAGATCTCTTTCGTAGCTTTCGCGCGGTACCTTGTTTTTGCGGTCAATGACCTTGGAAACCTTTTTTGCGGTGTCGGCGTCGGTGTTGGCGATCACGGCGATCACGTCATTGAAGAAACGGCGGTTGTTGATGCGCACGGTAAACATGCTTTCGTCAGCGCCGTAAGCCGTCATAATGCGGATCGCGCTTTCGATCACTTCAAGGTCGGCTTCGTACGTGTCGCAACCGAAAATATCAACGTTGAGCTGCCAGAATTCGCGCAAACGTCCTCTTTGCGTCGCTTCGTAGCGGTACATGTTGGGAATCGAAAACCACTTTAAGGGGAAGGTCAATTCGCCCATTTTGCCTGCCACCATGCGCGCCACGGTGGGTGTCATTTCGGGACGGATGGCAAGGCGGCGGTCGGCTCTGTCAAGAAAGTTATAGGTCTGCTTGTTGGCAATTTCTTCACCGCTTTTTGCGGCATAGATATCAAGAGACTCCAGCATCGGGCCGTTGTATTCGTCAAACGCCGATGTTTCCAGCACGTTGCGGATCACGCCGAAAAACCAGTTGCGCAAACGCATGTCCTGCGGATAAAAATCTCTTGTGCCTTTATAGGGCTGTGTCGAAAGCTTTTCACTCATGTCGGGATACCTCTTTGTCTTTATTCCTCTTTATTATAACAGAATCCGTCCGCGATTTCAATAGGTTACGCAGATTTATTTTTGAAAAGGGGGGATTTATTTTTTCAGTAAATTGATTTGTTTCGTAAATATCAAAAAAACATTGACATTTTTTCCGTTTGTGATATAATATACTAAAAGGCTGTTTTTTTTGAACGTTCAGATATGTAATGTATTGTCGAACAAATAAAACGGTTGTCTGCATTGTTTTAAAACACGATTTCAGTCTGCGAAAATTGAACGCAGGCTATTTTGTGTTCGAAAAAACCGGAAAACAATAAAAAATTGTTTCAAAAATCAAAATAAAAACGTAAAAAATGAACGAGCTGAAAGGAAAAATGAACATGAGCCTGACCAGAAAGCAATTTGATATTTTAGAGGCGCTTGTGACCTCTCAAACCGTACTTTCCCAAAGAGAATTGGAAAAACAAACAAGCTATTCGCTGGGAACGATCAACAAGACCGTCAAGGAGCTGACCGAGCAAGGTCTGATCGCGGACGGAGCCATTACCAACTTGGGTATCAATGCCTTGGAGCCCTACCGTGCCAAGCGAGCCATCTTTATTGCGGCGGGCTTTGGTTCTCGTTTGGTTCCCATTACCTTTAATACCCCCAAGCCTTTGGTGCGTGTACACGGCAAGCGAATCATCGACACTCTGCTGGATGCTTGTCTTGAGGCGGGGATCAACGAGATCTACATCGTGCGCGGCTATCTTGCCGAGCAATTTGATCAGCTTTTGTATAAATATCCCATGATCAAATTTCTGGAAAACCCCATCTACAACGAGGCAAACAATATCTCAAGCTCGCTGGTGGCGCGCTATATGCTCTCCAATGCTTACGTATTTGAGGCGGATCTGTTGATCTCCAATCCCAAGATCATCAAGAAATATCACTACACGTCCGACTTTTTGGCGATCAAAAAGGACCGTACCGACGACTGGTGCTTTGAGGTCAAGGACGGTATCATTGTACAGGAAAAGGTCGGTGGCGAGGATTGCTGGCAGATGGTCGGCATTTCCTATTGGAGCGAGGCGGACGGTCACAGACTGTCGCAGGATATTGCCGATGTTTACGCTATGCCGGGCGGTAAGGAGCGCTACTGGGAGCAGGTGCCGCTGGTCTACCGCAAGGAGAACTATGCGGTTGAGATCTGCGAGTGCTTTGACGAGGACATCGTTGAGATCGATACCTTCCGCGAATTGAAGGCGATCGACAGAACATACGATGTCTGAAAAAACAAAATAAGGAAGTAGAACATGAAAAAAGGATTTATCGTTTTGCTGGTGATCACCATGCTGTTCACCGTCTTTGCGGCGTTTAGCGGTAAGGAGAGCATTGTGATCTGTGCGTCCGCCGAGCAATTCCGAAACGATGCCCTGCAAGCACAGCTCAGCGAGCGCTTTCCCGATAAGAACATCATCGTGATGTATATGTCAACCGGAAAGGCTGCCGCAAAGGTTTTTGCCGAGGGAAGAGATACCGAGATCGATATTCTCGTTGGTTTGGAAACCGGCTATATGAATAAGATCACCCACCATTTGGCGGATATTTCGGGGCTTTCAACCGTTGCGTATACCGAGGGACTTACGCCTTCCGATAATGCCAACCATTGGGTGACATGGGAGCGGCAGGCGGGTGCGATCATCGTCAACCGCACCGTCCTTGACAAATACGGGCTGGAGGCACCAAAGACCTACGAGGATCTCTTAAAGCCCGAATACAAGGGGCTCATTGCCATGCCCGACCCCAAATCAAGCGGCACGGGATACTTTTTCTATAAGTCTTGGGTGAATACCATGGGCACCGAAGGTGCGCTTGCGTATGTGGATCGCTTGTATGAAAACCTCAAGCAGTTCACCGAATCGGGCTCGGGGCCGATCAAGCTGCTCAAGCAGGGCGAGGTCGCCATCGGTCTTGCTTTGACCTTTCAGGCGGTCAGCGAGATCAATGACGGACAGCCCTTGGAGATCATTTTCCCCGAAACGGGATCCCCATATTCTCTAACCGGAACTGCGATGATCGGCGGCAGAGAAGTGCGGGATGACGTTGTTGAGGTCTACGAATTTATCATCAACGAATTCCTCATCTATGACAAGGAGAACTTTTCGCCCGAGAAGATCTATGAGGGGCAGATCAATAAAATTGAGAATTATCCGCAAAATATCGTATATGCCGATATGACGGGGATACAGGAAATTGCCGAGAAAGAGAGGTTGCTGGCATTATGGAAGTATTGAATACCAAGCTTGCGGTGCGGAATCTGACAAAATCGTTTGACGGAAAAACGGTTTTGAACAATATATCGTTTGATCTGTACGAGGGCGAGTTTTTGTCGATCCTCGGCCCCAGCGGTTGCGGAAAAACCACGCTGCTCCGTATTTTGATCGGTTTGGAAAAAGCCGATTCGGGCGAGATCTTAAAATCGGGACGGGATATTTCAGGTCTTAAAAGCATTGAACGCGGCATGGGAATCGTGTTCCAGAACTACGCGCTGTTTCCAAACATGACAGTGCTTCAAAACGTTGAATACGCATTGACACTTCGTAAGGAAACCAAAAAGAGCGCAAGAGAGATCGCGCTCCGTACGCTGGAGCAGGTGGGACTGACCGATCAAATGAATAAAAAACCGAGCCAGCTCTCGGGTGGACAGCAGCAGAGAGTTGCCATCGCGCGCACCCTTGCTACCAATCCCGATATCGTCCTGCTCGACGAACCCATCTCGGCGCTCGACGTTGCCAACCGCGAGATCATGAAAAAGGAGCTCAAGGCGATCCAAAAGAAATTCAATGCCACCATGCTCTTCATCACCCACGATCAGGAGGAAGCATTCTTCCTCAGCGACCGCATCATGGTTATGAACGAGGGAAACATCGAGCAGATTGACACGCCCTTGGAGCTCTACAAAAATCCCAAAAATCAATACGTATCGGATTTTGTGGTCGATCAGCTGAATAAGAAGTACACCGATCTGTTGCGCTATACGGGGAGGGCAGAGCCATGAAGCCAAACGCATCCCGTGTGCTGAAGGGTCTGCTTTTGATCTATCTTGCCATCACCGTCGTGCTTCCCATAGCAGTGCTTTTTTCGCAGATCCGAGGCGAGCATATCAAGGAGATTTTTTCCTCGGCACAGTTCTTTCCAATGCTGAAAAACTCGGTGCTGACCACGTTGATCGCTACTGTGATCTCGGTCGTGCTGGCGTTTTTGTTGGCTTATGTGATCAATCGCACCAATGTGCACTTTAAATCGGTTTGGATGGTGCTCTTTACCGTTCCCATGCTTATTCCCAGCATTTCTCACGGTATGGGGCTTGTACTCCTTTTGGGAGATAACGGAATTCTTACCAACCTTTTGGGGCTCAAGATCGATCTGTACGGCTACAGCGGGATCGTAATGGGCTCGGTGCTCTATTCGTTCCCCGTGGCGTTTCTGATGTTTTTTGATTCTTTGCAATATGAAGATTTTACGGTCTACGAGGCGGCGGACGTGCTTGGAATGTCAAAGGCAAGGATGTTTCGCGCGATCACGCTCCCGTCGATGAAGCGTACGCTCATCTCGGCTGTTTTGGCGGTCTTTACCATGGTGTTTACCGACTACGGCGTTCCGCTGATGACGGGAGGTACGGTGATGACGTTGCCCGTTTACATGTACCGCGAGGTCATCGGCATGATGAACTTTTCGGGCGGAGCGGTGATCGGTGTGATCTTGCTTTTACCTGCCATTATCGCATTTTTGATGGATCTGAAAAAAAGCAGCAATGTGGGATCTGTCAGCACGGTTACAAAGCCGTTTCAGATCACACAGAACAAGGTGAGGGACGCGGGAGCCTACGCATTTCTGACTGCCGTCCTTCTTCTCATGTGTCTGCCCATTGCGGCGTTTGCCTGCCTCAGCTTTGTCCGTCAGTACCCCATTGATATGAGCTTTACATTTGACAATGTCAAAAAGCTGATCTCGAGCGGCATCGGGATGTATTTTGTCAATTCGATCGCGGTAGCACTGCTCACGGCGCTCCTCGGTACCGGCTTTTCATATTATGCCGCGTACTGCACGGCACGATCGGGCAAAACTCTTTCCAATCAATTGCTCCATTTCATCAGCATGCTCCCATTGGCGGTTCCCGGTGTTGTATTGGGTCTTTCCTATGTGTTGAGCTTTCAAAAGGTGCCGCTTTACGGAACGATCTTTATGCTGGTGATCGTCAATATCATACACTTTTTCTCATCCCCGTATCTCATGGCGTATAACTCGCTGTCCAAATTCAACCCCAATCTCGAGGATGTGGCGCACACGTTGGGGATCAGCCGAATGCGCATGCTCGGAGCAGTCTATTTTCCCGGTACCATGTCCACCGTGGTCGAGATGTACAGTTATTTCTTTGTAAACTCCATGATCACCATCTCGGCGGTGTCTTTTCTTGTCAACTTCCGCACCATGCCGCTCTCGTTGCTCATTCCCCAGCTCGAGTCGCAGTCCTTCATCGAGGGTACGGCGCTGGTCTCCTTGCTGATTTTGGGATTGAATCTTCTGCTCAAGGCGATCGTCTTTTTCGTCAAGCGCGGGATCGCAAAGCAAAATACAAAAAACGAGACCGAACCAAGCTCTGTCTGAATCATCAAATCACCAAGTCCAAAAGCGAGAATTCTCACTTTTTGGGCTTGGCTTTTTTTCTCTTCATTCACATTTTTACAGTTGACTTTTTCGGTCGATTGTTGTATAATATAAAATATCTATGCCTATATGGGGTATTTGATATATAATGATGGAAAAAACGTTAAAAAACGTGTTTTTCGGGCAAGGAGGCAATATGCGGCAGGGCGAGAACAAACAAAATATTCGGTCGCAGAGCGAGATTGATGCACAAAATGCATACGCGGCGCAAATACGCGCCGAAAATGACCGATACGAGGCCGAAACAGGTGTGCGCCGCCGCGCCTTTGTTCTGACCTTTGGCTGTCAGCAAAACGAGGCGGACAGCGAAACGCTGGCGGGTATGTCGCGGCAGATGGGCTATGCGCTCACCGCTACCCCCGAGGATGCCGACCTCATTTTGGTCAACACCTGCGCCATTCGCGAGCACGCCGAGAAAAAGGCACTGTCGATCATCGGGCAGTACAAGCACTTAAAGGCAAAAAATCCCGCGCTGCTCATCGGTGTTTGCGGCTGTATGGTCACGCAGGAGCACAGACGCGACGAGATCAAGCACCGCTATCCTTATGTCGATTTCACGTTCGGCACGTCGTCGCTCTTCCGCCTGCCCGAGCTGATCTGCACAAAGCTTGCGCGCGGAAAGAGGCAGTTTTGCCCCGAGGAGCAGAAATATCTTGTGGCGGAGGGGCTTCCCGTCCACCGCGAGAGCACCTACCGCGCGTGGGTGTCGGTCATGTACGGATGCAACAATTTCTGCTCGTACTGCATCGTCCCCTACGTCAGAGGACGCGAGCGGAGCCGTGCCCCCGAGGCGATCGTTGCCGAGGTGCGTGAGCTGATCGAAAAGGGATATAAGGATATCACCCTGCTCGGGCAAAACGTCAACTCCTACGGCAAGGTTCTACCCGAGACGGTCGATTTTGCGGATCTGCTTTGCGAGATCGACAAGATTGAGGGCGATTACCTGCTCCGCTTTATGACGAGCCACCCGAAGGACGCGAGTACAAAGCTCATCGACGTCATGGCATCGTCGCGGCATATCGCCCACCAGTTTCACCTGCCCATGCAGTCGGGCAGCGACGAGGTTCTGCGCGTGATGAATCGCCGATACGATACCAAGAAATACTACGGTATTGTGGAGTATATGCGCGAGAAAATGCCCGATGTCACCATCACGTCCGACATCATCGTGGGCTTTCCGGGCGAGACCGAGGAGGATTTTGAGGGAACGCTCGAGATGCTTCGCCGCGTGAAATTCGATATGCTCTATTCGTTCATCTACTCCCCGCGAAAGGGAACACCCGCGGCAGAGATGGAAAACCAGGTGCCGCCCGAGGTCAAGAGCGCGCGGTTTGACCGCCTGCTTGCCCTGCAAAACGAAATTGCAACCGAGAAGAACCAACCGCTGGTTGGAAAGACCTTGCGCGTGCTGTGCGACGGCGTGAGCAAAAACAACGAGGCACTGTATTCGGGGCGCACCGAGGGCAACAAGATCGCCTTTTTTGAGGGAACCCCCGACGATACGGGCAGATACGTGACCGTACAGATCGACCGCGCAGACGCGTTTGCGCTGTACGGGAAGAAGCACGAGAAAATTTAAATCGTTAAAAAAACAATATTACTTCGGAACTATGCTGACCTTTTTTCAGGGAAGTTCTTGGAGGTGTCGGGCATGTATTTGCAAAGCAAATCATGCGACTTGGTTTACCAAGTCTTCCTTTATTTCAAGAAGGTTCTGACGAAAAAAGAAAGGAATCTATAAAACCATGGAAATTTTTGAACTTGCAGCCGAGCTCGGCAAAAAACTGAAGGACGATCCTCGCCTTGTTGCCTTGGAAGAGGCAAAGGCGGCTTACGAGAAGGACCCCCAATTGCAAAAATATATGCTGGAGTATGACGTTCAGCAAAAGGCGATGCAGAGAGAGGTCGCAAAGCCCGAGCGCGATATGCTCTTTATCGAGACCATTCAAAAGCGCATTGACGATCTGTACAAGCTGATCACCGAGAACCCCGCCTTTGCCGAGCTGAACCGCACGCAGGCAGAGGTCAACGACCTGATGAACCGCGTCAACCAGACCATCATGACGCAGATCACGGGCGAAGAGCCCGGGGGCTGTACCCACAATTGCAGCACCTGCGGGGGATGCCATTAAAGAATCGCTTGCCTTGCAAGCGATTCGGTGAAATTCGCCTTTGGCGAGTGAAATCAATCGCAAGCGATCGGTGAAATACGGCTGCCGCCGTGTGAAATCTGCCTTCGGCAGGGGAAATGATAAATGGATGCGGAGGAGATGAAACCTTTGGGTCTGCGTGATTTTCAAGACCGGCGTTCGAGACGCGAGGCGTTGGAACAGGAGCTGGAGCAATTGTTCCAAAGACAGAGCGAGCTTTCTCTGCGCGTCAAGCAGGAAAAGACCAATTTAGATTATGAAAGATCCGACGTGGAGGCTTTGGAGGGCGGCACCTTCAAATCGTTTTTCTATTCTGCCATTGGCAAAAAAGAGGAAAAGCAGATGCAGGAGGAGGACGAGGTCGACGAGGCGGAGCGGATCTACGAGGCAACGCAAAAGGAACTGCAAGCGCTTGGCGAGGAGATCCGCCGCGTGGAACGCGCGATCAAAGCCCTTGACCGCGCCGACCGTGACTACCAAACGCTTGTCGAAACAATTCCCGCGCGCTTGGACGCCGCAAGACCGCTGCTGTCGAAAAAAGACGCCCTCGATGCCGAGGTCATCTGCCAAGAGCTTCGGGAGCAAGAGGCGCGGCAGGCTCTTTACGGCGAGATCATAGAGGAAGGCGAAAGACTGGCGGATTGTATTCGTTTTGTAGATGAAGCACTCTGCGAGATGCGCCATGAAGCCCGACACGGAACGTATCTGCGCGAGCGTGAGGCCAGAAGCGAAGCGTATGATCGAAAAAAATTGGTGGAGAAACAGGGAGAACGCTTTCAGGCGTGCCTTGCCAAGGGCGTGCGGTTTTCCAATTCGTACACACTTGACATCCAAAGCGTGGAAAATACGATCCGCCGTGCGATCATGGCAACCAACGGACAAAGCAGACCCAACGAGGATATCTTTCTGCCCGACGTTCCCGATATGGGCTTGAACGTCCGCGGCATCATAAACGAAACGGAAGAAAAGCTCGAACGCTCCCGTCAGCATCAAGCCGACCTTTGGGCAAGGCTTTCCGAGCTTTTGAAGAAATACGAAGCA
>JAFTXB010000136.1 GCA_017461825.1 Clostridia bacterium | reverse complement strand
CAGGGCGAATATTCGCGTGTGGAGGCGTTTTTGCAAAGCGAGCGGCGTGTCGGGCGGAAATCTTCGTGGTCTGATCTCTGTATCTGTGAGGAGATCAGCGACCCCTCGCTCAACAATGGGCGGCGTATGGTGGAAGAGGTCTTTGCGTCGGATGCATGGGATGAACAGCAAAAGCCGACGGTTGCCGCGTCTTATATCAAACTGATCCCCGATGGGAGTGAGGAAAGAAAACCAACGGTTTATCGGTTGATGCAACCGATCTACCCCGATATTCTCCGAGGGTTTATTGTGGATTACTATCTTGATCCTTCGGAATGGGAGGCGTTTGCGAAGCTGGCAAGAGAGGAGTCGGTTTTGGCGTTCGGGCTCTTTTTGAACCGCGCGATAGACGATTTTCCGGATAAGCCGAGCTTTCGGCAAATGGCTCTGACCCCACCCGACAATCCCACCGACCGCTTTGAGTTCTATATCACTTTGCTTTCGTCGGCGCGTCGGATGATCACGCACCGCAAACAGATCGAGCAGATTTTGATAAGCTCCGATGCCTCGGAGTATTATGGCTTGTGGGAGGTTGAACTTTGGAGGCGGATGGCGATCGTGCTGACCGAGCGGGATGAGATCGATGCTTTGTCGGAAAACGGAGATCGCTTTTGGGAATATTTGGACAGCCGTTTGGGGATCGAGGCCGTGCGAGAGCACATTCCCGAATTGAACGATGCCTATGCGGTTGGGCTTCACAATGCGCAAAGGAACGATCTGTTACAAGCGTTTGCGGATAAAGCCGACGCGATTGCCGAGCGCCTTTCGGATGACGGATATATTGCTACATCCTGTTCCCAAATGCATGTGTATCTGCTTTTGTTGAATCTTTATCTCAAGGACACGAAAAGCATCCGACGGGATTGGGAAAGGATCGCGCTGTACGCCGAACGCTTTCCCGATGCGGACACGGTAGAAAATCTTGCGACCGCGACGCGAGAATATGTAAATCTTCTGGCTGAAAAGAACCTGCCCAATCGCATGAGAGGCGCGATTGCCAAGCTCGAAAAGGGATATGAAAGGGTACAGACCGAGCAGATTGCAGGGATACTGGCACTTGTGTTGGGAACTGAGTATTCGGTCAATGAAAGATTGGTCGGGGAAGATGAAGAAGCGACGACGCGGAGCGCGCGTTGCGTGGAGAAGATTGGTGCTTTATATGCAAAATATCCGAATGCAAAAGAGGTACTTATGGCGTATGCGGTTGTGCGCGCGGATACGTTTTGGGCAGATCCGCGCAAAAAGCCTTTTGTTTCATCCGAAGAATGCGAGCAATTTAAGGCATGGTTCCGAGCGTATCCCGAGCAGATCGAGTTTGCCGAAAGCTATGCAAGGCTTTTGTTGGCGAGATACTTACACGAGAGAGAAAACGGAACAGTGGAAGAAGCCAACCGTTGCTTAAAGGAATATGAGCGTATAGCCAATCAAATCGACTACCGCGCATACGGCGAGGAGCAAAATCAGCTGAAGGATGTGCTTGAGATGGTGAAGAGGGGAGGGGGGTGAGGGGGCGTTATTTACACCAAGCTTGCGGGAGCAGTGCAGTATTGCCTGAATGAAAGGACTTATCTTTACCGCTGTCTTGAAAACGGCAGCATCCCCGTAGATAACAACCGAGCAGAGAATGCGATCCGTCCATTTGTAGTGGGACGGAAGAACTGGCTGTTTGCAAACTCCGTCAAGGGGGCGCAGGCGAGCGCGATCATCTATTCTCTTGCCGCCACAGCCATGGCAAACGGATTGAATGTGGAACAGTACTTTACCGATGACCTTTCCCCAAAAGACCACCGGTTGCCTTGGTGAGACGGATGGATAGGATATACGGTATATGAGACATATATAGCAGATAGACCGTATATAGCAAATAAACTATATAGCAGTTTTGCTTATAAATTTGAGACCGCTCCGATTTCGGGGCGGTCTTTTGGGTCTGCCTACGTGGGATTATTTGGGGGTTACCTCAAATGCATTGAAAGATTGCATTTGAGCCGACGCTTTTGATAAAAGATCAATAGAATCGGTAATAATTATTTGTTCCTTCTTCCACGAAGATCGCGCTTCCGTTTGCAGAGCAGAAGAGGGTCAGCTTTTTATCAGAAGAGAAAAATTTCTCTCCCAAGTCGTTGTAGTATGTATATTGGGGCGTTCCTTTTGAGGTATCGATAATGATAAAGCCGTCCCGCCAGCCAAGCGCTTGTATGGAAATGGCATCGGAGCAATCCATAAAATGCGTCACCTCTCCGTTGACCATAAGGTAATAGGCATCGTCCGATTGAAGAACGGCGCATCGGTTCAGGGTTGCTACCAACTCCAGCTTCTTTTCCTTTATGTCGCAGATCACTTCCATATCAAAATCGAAGATCTTTCCGTCGCCGTAGATATACCCCTCGCACACGGTTGCTTTGTCGACCGATGCGATGATATTGCCCTTTTCGTCAAGCAGTACTTTCTCGTCCAGCCTTGTGGAATTTGTGTAGCGGTTCGGGGCAACCGGCTGCAAATACATACCCGCGGATTCCTCGGGGAAGGTCTCGCTTAAAACCGCCTTGATCTTACCGTTGTTGTTGACCGAACAAGAAACCATTTTGCGATCTATGCGCCCGTCCTTGATTTCATAAGCAAGCACAACGTTGTCGATGCTTTTATGATATTTTTTTTCAAAGTTGCTGTCAGGCTCAAAGAACCCCTCGGCGCGGCTGGATCCGCCGACTAATACGTAATTCAGATCCACTTCCTTTTCGGTTCCGTTTTTCACGTTGAAGATCTTGGAAACCAAAGAGTGTTTTACACCGTTTTCATCGATATAATCGTATGTTTTGGCGGAATCAGGCTCCGCCAGCGCATATTGAATCAAAACGTTTCCGTTGTTCAATATAGCCGAATGGGGAAATATGATATTGGAATTGGAATAATCGGCATAGGACGGATACACATAGGAGCTTACAAGATTGAGCTCCTTATCAAACACCCGAAAGCCCGTTTTTTGTTCGGAATAATAATATTTTTCTGTAACCGTATACGGTTGCGGATAGTCCGCCAAAGAAGAATAGGCAAATGCGTTTTCAACCGTTCCGTCCTCATGCACGCGATAGCAGATGCCGTCAAAATAGATGAGATCCGCAGAAAAAACGGGCGCGATCTCTCTATCTGCTTTTGCGATCTCATTTCCATTGTGATCGTGTAGTGTGACAGAACAATCAAAGCCATCCGTCACGGATTCGTACGTTTGTATCTGTACCCAAAAAACAAAGAAACGGTCGGCATAGTTGTGCCCCTTGATGAAAACGGTTTCATCGAAATCTGCGTCGTATTCGTACAGCGTTTTTCCTGTCGTAGCGTTGTAGACGCGGTAGGATCTGTCTTTTTGGAAGAGAAGCATATTGTTTACGACTTTTTGTGCCTCGTATCCGTCAAAGGAGAGTTTTTCGGCGTTGGTGAAAGAAGGGGACGTATCCTCGTATACAAATGTTTTCGTGTTATAAACCTTGTCAAAGGAGAGACTTTTTCTCCCCGCGCAGGAGGAAAACAGAAGCAAAAAACAAATCAGAACAAGAATTGCGGGAAATAGCTTTGCTTTTTTCATAACATGGTTTCCTTTCTTATGCTTTTATATTTTCATTTTAGCATATATTTCCCATTTTGTCAATAATAATCGCAAACTGCAATGCGCTCCGGATTTATGAAATGAGTTTCAGCAATTTTTTGCAAAAATCCTTTCTTTTTTGCTCGAATCTTGTTGACTTTGGTCGAGGCTTGTGTTATAATTTTTAGGAGAGGTCAAAATTGACGTGTATTGATTTTGACACTTGAAAAAATAATATTTTTTGGGAGGGGCTTTCCTATGGCTCGAAATCTGGTCTATGACATCCACGACAAGCCGAAATTCGGCAGCATGCTCATCTTTGCGCTCCAACAGGTACTCGCGATCCTCGCCGCAACCATTCTGGTTCCCGCAATCGTTGGCAACGGCATGAGCCAATCCGCGGCGCTCTTTGGCGCAGGCGTTGGCACGATCGTTTATCAGCTCTTTACAAAATTCCGCAGCCCCGTGTTCCTTGGCTCATCCTTCGCTTTTATCGGCTCAATGTCTGCAGCCTTTGCAGGCGCGGTATCGATTTCCGCCGGCTATGCAGGTCTGATCATCGGTGCAGTCCTTGCAGGTCTCGTTTACGTCGTCATCGCGCTGATCATTAAGTTCGCAGGCGTTGCTTGGCTCAACAAGCTGATGCCCACCGTTGTAATCGGTCCCACCGTTGCTTTGATCGGTCTTTCTCTGTCGGTAAACGCAGTAAACGACCTTTACGCAGGCAAGGTGCTGGTTGAAAAGGTAGATCAGGTGATCGAAAACGGCGTTATCGTTGACAAGGTTAGCATGGTTTCGGGATGCAGCCCCTACGTTGCGATCCTTTGCGGTTTGATCACGCTGTTCTCCATCTTCGCGTTCTCCGTATTCGGAAAGAAGAATATTAAGCTCATTCCCTTCATTCTCGGTATTCTCGTGGGTTACGTCGCCGCTTCGATCTTCACTGTTATCGGTATTCTCACCGACAACGTGGCGCTTCAGGTGATCAACTTTGCAGCATTTAAGGATATGCAGATCTTTGCAATTCCCGATTTCACCTTCCTTGAGGCGTTCAAGGGCGTGAAAGAGGTTGACGGCTCGTTCCTCGCAACGGTTGCGGTTGCATACGTTCCCGTGGCGTTTGTTGTGTTTGCAGAGCACGTTGCAGACCACAAAAACCTCTCCTCCATTATTGAAAGAGATCTTCTTGAGGATCCCGGTCTTCACAGAACCCTGCTCGGCGACGGCGTAGGCTCGATCGCGGGCGCGTTCTTCGGCGGCTGTCCCAATACTACTTACGGTGAGTCGGTCGGTTGCGTTGCAATTACAGGTAACGCATCGGTGATCACCATTACCACCACCGCGATCATGTGTATGGTCATTTCCTTCTTCGGTCCCTTCGTCACCTTCCTTGCCTCCATTCCCAACTGTGTTATGGGCGGCGTTTGCGTTGCGCTTTACGGCTTCATCGCGGTTTCGGGCTTGAAGATGATCCAGAAGGTAGATCTGAATGACGGTAAGAATCTCTTCGTCGTTTCGGCGATCCTGATCCCCGGTATCGGCGGCTTCAGCGTTTCCTTTGGAAAGGTTACCCTGACCACGATCGCTTGCGCGTTGATTCTCGGTATTCTGACCAATGCATTTTTGAACGGATTTAAAAAGAACGAAAACAAAGACAACTAATAATAAGGGTGGCGGCACGGGAGCGGCTTGACCGTTTCTTGTGTGCCTATGGTGAAAAATAGTGAAGCATTACGATAACGTTGTTATTTTTGATCATCCGCTGATCCGACACAAGATCGCGATCCTGCGCGATGAAAAAACCAGCATGAAGGAATTCCGCGAGCTGGTGGAGGAGATCACCACGCTGATGACCTACGAAAGCCTCAAGGAGGACGTTCCCACCACCGAGATCGAGGTCAAGACGCCTCTTGAGACCTGCACGCAGACCGTGGTAAAGGACAACGCCATTGCCATTGTACCGATCCTGCGCGCGGGACTTGGCATGGTAAACGGCGTGCATGTGCTGTTCCCCTCGGCAAGAGTGGGACACATTGGCATGTACCGCGACGAAGAGACGTTGCAACCGCAGTCCTACTACTGCAAGCTGCCTGCCGATATCGAGGACAAGCTTGTGCTGGTAGTTGACCCGATGCTGGCAACGGGCGGAAGTGCGTGCGACGCGATCCAGCTTCTCAAAGAGCGCGGATGCAAGCACATCAAGTTTATGGCGATCATCGGAGCTCCTGAGGGGGTTACGCGAGTAGCCGAGACGCATCCCGACGTCAAGATCTACGTTTCCACGCTCGACCGTTGTCTCAACGAGCACGGCTATATCCTGCCGGGTCTTGGTGATGCAGGCGACAGACTGTTTGGTACGAAATAAGCACATATACAGAGCAAGGGGCACCGCAAAGCTGCGGTGCCCCTTGCTTTTTGGGGGGGTGCATAAATCGGAGCGGGGATTTTTGTGCGCTTTGGGGACTTGACTTGTATAAAGGGGTATGATATAAT
>JAFTXB010000135.1 GCA_017461825.1 Clostridia bacterium | reverse complement strand
TTGTTACGCTCGGCTTCTCTGCCGGCGGTCACCTTTGCGCATCCACGCTGGTGTGCGACGAGGTGATTCCGGAAGGACATACCCCCGATGCGATCGACGCAATGCCCCACCGCCCCAACGGAGGTATTCTCTGTTATCCCGTGATCTCGGTGGAAAGCGATTACGGGCACACGGGTAGCGGCAAAAACCTTTTGGGAGAACGCTATGAAACCGAAAAGGCTGCTTATAATTTAAGCAAAAAAGTAACCGAGGACACCCCGAAGGCATTTTTGTGGCACACCTCGGACGATGCATCGGTCAACGTCAAGAATTCGCTGATCTTTGCCGAGCGTATGCGTGACGCAGGTATTCCCTTTGAGCTTCACGTGTTCCCACACGGCAAGCACGGCTTGGGGCTCGCGCCCGACCATGCCGACATCCGCCAATGGGCAGACCTCGCCGCCGATTGGGTAGAGCGGAATATTTAAGAGAACAGAATAAGCGGTCTCAAATGCTTTTTGACATTTGAGACCGCTCTTTTTTATACTTCTTCAGATCCGCTCTGTCATAGAGCGCAAATTGGCAAGTCCGCGCGCGATACCGCTGATGCAGTCCTCAGCACCCTCATATTCAACGGTCAGGTATCCGTCATAGCCCGTGCGCTTTAAAATGGCAAGGCATTGCTCCACGGGAATATGCCCTTCCCCAATCACGCATCCCTCCAAGCGATTACAGGCGCGACTTGGGAAGGTACTGACTCCATCGGAAATCTCCGCACCGTAAGGGTAAATGCGAAAATCCTTTGCGTGAACATGGATCGCGTAAGGAGCCAGCCTTGACACAGCACGAGCGGAGGGATCATCGGCACAGGCAAAATTGCCAATATCGATCAACAGTCCGTAATTCTCATGCCCCACCGCATTCCAAAGTGCCTCCATACGGTCGGAATCCTGCGCAATGTAGCCGTGATTTTCACTACAAGTTTGGATACCCAGCGTTTTTGCATATTCAGTGACGCGTCTTGCGTTTTCAGCGATCACGGGAAGCATCCTCGCAAAGCCGACGGTCTTGTCTCCGATCCGCTCGGACTTACATACATCGTGCCGCAGTATCGTTGCCCCCATCTCCGCCGCCACATCAAGCTGACGGCAAAGGCGCTCGACCTCCTCCCTATCTGCATCGCGCGAACCGCGGTACAGATTTGCACCGATGGTATACGCCACCACCCGAACACCCGCCGCTTCTGCCGCACGGCGGATCTCTTTGGCATAGGCAAGCTGATCGTCAAGGGCGGCTTTGGGAACGGGTGTCAGATCGGTAAAATCAATGCCCGAAAAACCCATTTCAGCCGCCTTTTGTACCACGTCAAGCTGCGTCATCTTCCCTTGGTTGATGTACTGCTGATACGAATAGGAGCTGACCGAGAATTTCATCTGACGATGACCTCCTCATGTCCCGTCTCAGCCGAGCGATAGATGGCGTCAAGAATACGCATGATCTCCACTCCGTCCTCGGCAGGATTGCGGCACTCAGCGCGTCCGAGAATGGCATCAACGAAGTTGTTCATTTCGCGGTCATACGCGTCGTTGTCAAATGAGGTTCTTCCGTCAAAGGTGGTATTGGAGAGATAGCCGTCCATCTCGGAATAAAGCTTTACTCCCTCGGCAGTCGACAGATGTACCCCGCCCTGCGTTCCGAAGAGCTGTACACTGTTGTCGCCCTTTCCGAGGTTGAGGCTGTAGCTCATCTCAACCGACATCACGAAACCGTTTTCAAAGCGGAGCATTGCAGAAGCAAGATCCTCGCAGTCGCAAATATCGTGATCGGTCGCACTCACCGAAACGTAGGGCTTCGGCGTTTTGACATTGTTACGAGCACCGAGCTTGTGGAAGGTCGCGCCATAGACCGACTCGACACGCGGCTTTCCTGCGAGATAGCGTGTCAGATCGATGACGTGTACGCCAAGGTCGATCAGAGGTCCGCCGCCCGAGCGAGCCTTCTCGCCAAACCAGCCGCCGGGGTTTCCGTTGCGGCGCAGGGTAACGGCTTTTGCATAATAAAGCTCGCCCAAACGCCCTGCTTTGACAAAATCGTTTACAATATCGGCATCCTTGCCAAAGCGGCGTACGAATCCGATCATCAGAAGCTTGCCATTGCGCTTGGCTGTCTCCATCATCTCGATTGCCTCTTGAGTGTTCATCGCCATCGGCTTTTCACAAAGCACGTGCTTGCCCGCGTTGAGCGCCATGATGGTGCAGGGTGCGTGCGCGCTGTTCCATGTACAAACGCTGATGGCATCAAGTTTGGGGATCTCCTCCAGCATTTTCGCCTCATCGGTATACAGACGGGTGATGCCGTATTTCTCCCCCATGTATTGCAGTCTTGCTTCGTTGATGTCGCAGAACGCGCAAAGCTCAACGTCGGGATTTTTCAAATAACCGTCAATATGCGTGCGGGAAATACTTCCGACACCTACGATCGCAATTTTCAGTTTCTTCATGCTCTTATATCTCCTTTTTTATCGTTGCATCACACTCAGCAAATGATTTTTTGCCGTGAGAATATCAGCGGCAGGGTTTTCACCAACCTCGCGCTCGATGGTGAGGAAGCCCTTGTAGCCGATGTCATCCAGTGCGGCAAGATAAGCGGCAAAATCAACGCTGCCCTCGCCCAGCGGCACCTCGCGGAAAAAGCGAACGCCAACGAGATCCTCGGGTCTGGGAGTGACGCGGTAGATGTATTCGGGGTTGGTGCGTTGCAGCATCACGCCGTCCTTTGCATGAGTGTGCACGATGTAATCCTTGAGGTTATAGACCGCCTGTGCAGGATCGTCGCCGGTTACCATTACAAGGTTTGCGGGGTCAAGGTTGACGGCAACTCCGGTGGAACCGAGTGCATCAAGGAATTGTTTCAGGTCTGCCGAGGTTTCGGGGCCGGTCTCAATCGCAAAATGCGATCCGATGCTGTCGGCATAGCGAGAAAGCTCAAAGCAAGCCTCTTGCATAATGCCGTAGCGCGGATGCTTGGGATCACTTGGAACCACACCGATGTGCGTGGTCACCACGTCGGTCTCAAGCTCTTTTGCAAGATCGAGAATGCGCTTGGACTTTTCGATCAACTCGGGGTTGAGCTCGGGATTACCAAAGCCCCTGCCAAGATCTCCGCAAAGAGCCGAGAAGCACATACCATAGGATTTTACCATATCAAGTAGCTCGCGGCGGCGGGCAGGAGTAAGGTTTTCGGGCATATTTTCACCGCGTGCAGAGTGCATTTGAATCCCCTGCGCGCCCAGCTCTGCCGCTTGCTTGATCGCGGTGTTGGTGTCGGTGCGGAAGGAATCGATAATAACGCCGATTGGAAATTGATACATTGTGATGTCCTCATCTTTCTTTTTTATTTTGTAATTTGTTTTAAAATTGCGGTTGCATTTTTTATACTTTTATTGTATAATAAAATAAACCGCGTGTCAAGCCTAAATTTTTGCCTTTCTTTGACACAATCTTGCGATAATAGGACATTTTATGTACGTTTACGAAACACACCGCATCAGCGACCCACGCCTACCCTTTATTTTTCACGCCAAAACCGTTCTGCGCCCCAATTACCACAGTATGCAGCCCAATTGGCACGAAAACGTGGAGATCCTGCATATTTTATCGGGGAGCGGCGTTTTGCTTTGCGACACCAAGCAAATTGCCGTTGCAGAGGGTGACACGGTAGTGATCAACCCCAACAGCCTGCACTCCTTTGATGTTGCCCCGGACGGCATCAGCTATCACTGTCTCATCGTTGACCGCACATTCTGCATTGCAAATCATTTTGACACCAACACAATTCGTTTTGAAGATCATTTCAGAGATACCGAGGTCAACACGCTTATGCACGCTTTATGCGACGAATACGCATCCCCCGCCCCCCCATACCGCATTCCCATGATCCGAGCGTTGGTGCTTTCGATCATGGCACGCTTATGCCGTTATTACAGTCATCCCGAACGCGGGGACAAGCAAGATTCGCATCTTTTGTCGTGCATCAAGCAAGCGATCGGACTGATTCGTTCAGATGCATCACGCGACTTGTCACTTGACGAGATTGCCGAGTTTGTGGGGCTTAGCAAATACTACTTTGCACGTGAATTTCGCCGTGTAACGGGCTATACCTTCGTTTCGTATATCAATCTGACCAGGTGCGAAAAGGCAAAGGCTTTGCTTACACAAAATAAAATGAACATTGGAGAAATTGGACGCGCATGCGGTTTTTCCAATCAATCCTATTTTACCCGCACCTTCCGCACCTATACAGGCATGCTCCCCGGTGTTTATCGGGATTCACACAGCTCCAAACACAATTGAGCCTAGGGGAAATTTCTTTCCGCTATTGACATTTCACCAAAGTTCATATATAATTAAATTGTTACTATGCAGAAAGGACTTCCAAATTATGAACATTACCAAAGAAAACGAAAATAGGATCTCCTTCGGTACCGGAGGTTGGCGCGGCATTATCGGAGACGATTTTATCAAGGCAAATATCCGCCGTGTTTCTCACGGAATCTGCCTGCTTGCCAAGGAAGAAAATAAAACCGACAAACCGATCGTAATCGGATACGACCGTCGCTTTTTATCCGAACCGTCAGTGGATTGGATCACCGAGGTTATGACGGGAATGGGCTTTTCGGTCATTCTCATGGAGCGAAGCACTCCTACACCGCTTGTCATGTTTCTTGTGCAAAACATGGGACTTCACTACGGCATTGAGGTAACAGCAAGCCACAACCCCGCTGCATACAACGGCATGAAGCTGATCGTAGAGGAAGGTAGAGATGCTCCTGTTGAAACCACGGCAAGGTTGGAAGAGCTGATAGCAGCAACCGATCCCGCAAAGATCCCCACTCTCCCACGCAAAGTTGCCGAGGCACAGGGCTTGGTGGCGATCCTACACGCTCCCTTTAATGGATTTATCGATCACATTCTGTCAAAAATGAATCAGAACGCTGTAAAAGATCGCGCCCTGCGCATTCTGTTTGATCCTATGCATGGTTCTGGAACCTATCCTTTGATGGTCATTTTGCAAACACTCCGTTGTACGGTTGACCTCATCAATGACAACAAGGATGCTTATTTTGGCGGCGGAATCCCCGCTCCAACCGAAAGCCGTCTGCTTGATCTGCGCAACCGCGTGGTAGAAGGCAAATACGATCTTGGTATCGCTTTTGACGGCGACGGCGATCGCTTGGGCGTGGTAGACGAAAACGGACGTTACATCAATGCAAACGAGATCCTTTGCCTGCTGTACGATTACCTGCGCCGTTGCAAGGGCTGGACGGGTCCCGTCGTGCGCAATCTCGCAACCACGCATATGCTCGACCGCATTGCCGAATCCTTTGGAGAAAAATGCTACGAGGTACCGATCGGATTCAAATATATTTCTTCCGGAATCGACCGCTATGACGCGATTTTGGGCGGCGAATCCTCGGGAGGACTCACGGTGCGTGGACATATTCACGGTAAGGATTCGATATACGCCGCTTCACTGTTTATCGAAATGGTATGCACCACAGGCAAAACGCCTGCCGAGCTGATGAGCAATCTGGAAGAACGCTTTGGGCACTTTGTTATGGTGGAAGCAAATCTTGCGTTTGAAGCGGCAAGAAAACCCGAAATCGTACACGCTTTGATGGTGGAAAAGCAGCTCCCCACTTTTGACGGAGCTGAGATTGCACGCGTAGGCTATGAGGACGGCTGCAAAGTCTATTTTGCCGATGGATCGTTTGTCATCTGCCGTTTTTCGGGTACCGAGCCCCTGCTCCGCATCTTTGCCGAAGCAGACAATGCCGACCGAGCACGGACTTATATCAAAGAGTTCCGTGAGCTGTTGAATCTGAACTGATACGAATTTTTTTATCAGAAACTTCTTAAATAGAAAAGAATTGACAAATCGCGTGATTTGCTCTACGCAAATATACGTCCGCCACCTTCAAGAACTTCCAAAAAAGGGGCATGTGGATTGCGCGTGGAATGGCGGCTCGCTACTTCGATGCCACTGCCTGTCAATTTAGAATCAAATTCGATCACCTTCAAGGGATAATCAAAAACAAAAGAAATCCGAAACCATTACCGATTGGTAAAAGTTTCGGATTTCCGAATTTTGGCTCCCCCGAACGCGCTTGCGCGTTTTTGGGCATCGAACCAAAGCGAAAGGCTACGGTCGCAAGCTCCCTCCGCCGCGAAATTGCTTGACGGCTTAACACCGTCATTCCGCAAGCGGAACCGCAAAGTTCGCACCTGTTCCTCCCTTCGGTCGGAGCAGCTTGTTGCTACGCCTCAACCCCATCAAAGAAGAAAACGAAAAGCGAACCGCCTGATGGCAATCCGCTTTTCGTTGGCTCCCCCGTGGGAGAGATATTCGAAAGGATACCAGAAGCTTCA
>JAFTXB010000006.1 GCA_017461825.1 Clostridia bacterium | reverse complement strand
TGGCGGAGAGAGAGGGATTCGAACCCTCGGTACGGGATTACCGCACACACGATTTCCAGTCGTGCGCCTTAGACCAGCTCAGCCATCTCTCCATGCCGACTTATATATTATACCACATTTTTTGGATTTGTCAAGCATTTTTTGCTTTTTTTTCAAAACATTTTTTAAACTTTTTTTAATACGCTTTTTGGTTCTTTCTTTATTATGCTTTTGAGAATTTTTTATGCCTTTTGTGCAAACGTTTTGCTGCTTTTCTCTTGAAATTGTAAATTACAGATGGTATAATATAAGTATAATATAAAAGATAAATGACTATTTGTTTTCGGAGGATTTGTGAAATGCTGGAAAAGAGCTTTGGCAAGCGCCGTTGGTGGATCCTTTTGCTGTTCGGTCTGGTGGGGCAGATCGCATGGTCTGTGGAGAATATGTATTTCAATCTCTTTGTGTTTGAAACCATCGCGCCCGATCTCGACGCCGTCACCCTGATGGTTCAGCTCTCGGGCATTGCCGCAACGGTGACTACGCTTATTGCGGGCACACTTTCCGATAAGCTCGGCAACCGCCGCGCCTTTATCTCGTTCGGCTATCTGATCTGGGGTGTGACGGTTGGGCTGTTCGGCTTTCTTTCCACCGAAAACGTGCAAGCCCTGCTTGGCGTGGACGCGGTGCGTGCCGTGGGAATCGCCCTGACGGCTGTTGTGGTGGGTGACTGTGTCATGACGCTGTTCGGCTCAACTGCAAACGACGCGGCGTTTAACGCATGGGTAACCGACAACACGCGCGAGTCCTTCCGCGGCAAGGTGGAGGGCGTGCTTGCCATCCTGCCTCTCGTTGCCATGCTGATCGTGGCGGGCGGGTTTGGCATTCTGGTCGAGCTTGTCGGCTACAAGGGGCTGTTCCTTGGGCTTGGCGCTGTGATCACCCTGTGCGGGGTGTTTGGCATCTTTTTCATCAAAGACAGCCCAACGCTTGTCAAAAACGGAACCTTAAAGGATATTTTCTACGGCTTCCGCCCGTCGGTCATTTTGGGCAACAAGCGGCTCTACCTCACGCTGTTGCTGATGGGCATTTATGGCGTGGCGTGTCAGATCTTTATGCCGTATCTCATCATTTATATGAAGACCTACCTCGGCTTTTCGGTGCTCGAATACAGCGTGGTGTTCGGTCTTGCAATCGTACTGGGCGCGGTCATCAATCTCTTTTTGGGCTCTCTCAGCGACCGCATGGACAAAACCAAGCTGCTCTATCTGGCAGCCGCCGTGCTTTCCGTGGGGCTTTTGGGAATGTTCTTCTCGCACTTTGAAAGTCATACCGCAACGCTTGTTTTGTTTGGCGTATTTGGATTTGTGATGATCACGGGCTATATTTTGGTGTCGGCTCTCTGCGGTGCGCTTGCAAGAGACTACACCCCCGTGCAAAACGCGGGGAAATTGCAGGGCGTGCGCATGATCTTCAGTGTGCTGATCCCGATGATCGTCGGTCCCATGATCGGCAACGCCATCAATAAGGCGGCAAACATTCCGCTGCCCGACCTTGGAAGCGCCGACACCATGACAACGCAATATATTCCCGCACCGGGGATCTTCCTCGCGGGGGCGGTTGCGGCGGCGCTGATGCTGGCGCTGATCCCGATTTTGTCGCGCGAGGCAAAGAAAGCCCCTCTGAAAGGAGAGGAAGCATGAAGCTGAAAACAAGATATGACGTCGGCGCGCTGCCGCACGCCGAGCATCCCGATCCACAGACAGAGCGCGAAAACTGGCTGTGCCTCAACGGAGCATGGGATTTTTACAAGCAAACGACCGACGGAAAACGGGCGTATGAGGGGACGGTCACGGTTCCGTTCTCACCCGAAACCGAAAACAGCGGGATCGGCGGGGACTTTGTGCTTGAAAGCGGTGAAATGCTGGTCTACCGCCGTAAGACTGTTTTGGAGCAAGCACTTTTGCAGGGGCACACCGTCCTGCATTTCGGTGCTGTTGACAGCGCGTGCGAGGTCTTTTGGAACGGCGTGCGCGTTGGCGGTCACGAGGGCGGCTTTACGGCATTTTCGATCGACGTGACGCAATTTGCGCGTCTTGGGGAAAACGAGATTCGTGTGGAGTGCCGTGACGAAGCGACGCGCAACGGCTTTACGCGCGGCAAGCAGAGCGACCGCCGAGGCGGCATCTGGTACACGCCTCAAAGCGGCATCTGGCAGACGGTTTGGCTGGAAAGTATGCCGCAAAAACACATCCACGCCCTCAAAATTACCCCCGATGCCGAGCACGGGACGGTGAAGATCGCCTCCGACAGCTTTGGAGAGTGGCAGACCGTTACCGTATACGACGGGGAGACCGAGATCCTCCAAGCGCGCTATCAAAGCGAGGCGATCTTGTCCTATGATTTCGAGCTTTGGTCGCCCGAGCATCCAAAGCTTTACGGCATGATTTTGGAAAACGAATCGGGAGACCGTGTCAAATCGTATTTTGGGGTGCGTTCGTTTGGAACGGCGCCTGACAAAAACGGCAAAATGCGTCTCACTCTTAACGGCAAGCCCTACTTTTTCAACGGTGTGCTCGATCAGGGCTACTGGTCGGACGGCATGCTGACCTATCCGTCGGATGCGGCGGCATATGATGAATTGAAAATGCTCAAGGACATGGGCTTTAACACGGTGCGCAAGCACATCAAGGTCGAGCCCATGCGCTGGGACTACCATTGCGACCGCCTGGGACTTTTGGTCTGGCAGGATTTTGTGAACGGGGGAGGGGACTACAAATTCACCCACGTGGCGGCGTTTCCGTTCCTCGGCTTCCACCACAAGGACAGCGATTACCGCTATTTTGCGCGCGAGGAT
>JAFTXB010000134.1 GCA_017461825.1 Clostridia bacterium | reverse complement strand
TTTTGTTTTTCTGCTGATACTTCGTTCCATCATTCAACGGTTACAAACGCGACTCGCTCCCATATACGATGCTCCAAATACTCCCCTTCTTTGTCGGGTTTGTACGGCAATGATTCGCACTCCAATTCTTCGATCCGGTCGAGTTTTCCGCTCAGATACCACTCCACGCGCAATTTTACTGATTCCATTCGGGTGATCAATCCACCAATGCGAATCTCCTGCACCGTAAACCCAAAAGTCTTGTTCTCGCGGTACCACTGAAGACGGAAACACTCCAGAAACGCTTTCAAGGTTTCTATCAATTCGGGGATCTCGCTGCCTGCGATCTTCTTCAATTCATCTCGGTTACCGTCACGGTAGTTTTCATAAAGTCGCCAGCCCATCTCTGCCTTTAAAGACAATGCACGGCAAAGATATCCCAATGTCTCAAAAGCATATCCAAAGTGAGGATCTCCAGCCAGATGCATCAGTTTTTGTGCGCGTTCTGCATATTCCCGCGTCACATTGTTGCGGTTCATATGATGATCCATCAAACGCTCAAATGGATCATTGTACAACAAACATTTTGCAGGGCTTCTCGGCTTTTCCACCGCATCGACAGATGCCTCGGGCAGGCTGTCGGGGAGGTCAAACGCCATCAAAGTGTCAAACGAAGCATGGAAACAGGTTTCAGCACGAAGGTTCATCCACGCATCCGTAATTTCAGAATCATTTTTGTAACATCGCTCTGCGAAATAAAGCATACTGGGAAGAACGGAAAATTGAGATGCTTCTCCACCATTGTCTCCCCATCCTGTCACAATCACGCGGTTGATGCCTCTTTCCTCGCAAAGACTCAATTGCATCTTGGTAGATTGAAGCGAAAAAGCGTTATGTGCGGCAAATCCGCCCCACTTCCATGCTCCCCCTGCAAAACAGATGGGATTGTTGAACTGATTGTGGCAATCCAACATATGCCCAAATCTCTCCCGATCTCTGGAATGATAATCAAAGTAAATCAACTCCAGCCCCTCAGGAACCTTGTCCACTACATCTTGGGGAAGCATTCCTTCCTTGATATAATACGTACCGTACGCCATACGGAAGAACATATCGCTCCATATCATAGGATGCATTTCCAACTCACGACAGATCTCCACCACTCGATTCAAGTGTTCCAACATAACATCTGACTGATTGCGATAACCGTTCTTTTTCAAATAATTCCCTCGAGCGATCATATGTGCTTCATCCATTCCGATGTTGATCTGCCGAGAACGGAAACACCTCTTGCATTGCTCCAAAGCCGCTCTGACAAACTTGTAGGTTCGCTCATCACCAACCATCAAAATACGATCGGTATCCGTATAGCCTGCAAAATCCGGCCAGCGAAGCGCTTTTTCCAAATGTGCCAGCGTTTGGATACAGGGAATCAATTCAATGCCAAACGAATCGGCATAATCATCCAACTCCCTCAACTCATCAGCGGAAAAGCGGCCCCTCATATAGCCAAAATATTTATAGCCGGGAATCTCATATGTATCCTCTGTATAGAGCATCATAGAATTATATCCCATGCTCGCCAAATAACGTATCATCTTTTTTGCCGAAGGAATATTAAATACCGCATTGCGGGAATTATCTGCCATGTAGCAGAGCAAATCATATTTTCCCGCTTCACAGATCTCCTCTTCATCCTCCAAAAATTGGGATAAAAGTGTCAGTGCCCGAAACCACTCGTTCTTTTTTTGATATGTCATCGTAATTTCTTGGGAATTTTTCTTGATGGAAAGGTTTTTTCCCTTTGACACCTTGACCTTAAGACCGTTTTCGCATAGTTCGATCCCGATATCTTTGCATAATTCGATAGTGGGACTCAACAAACTCGGTTCAAGCCCCATTAAACAAATTGAGTTCATTTTTCTTCTCCTTGTTTATTTTTTATCTGTTTTTATCTATTATTGTCTATTATTGTTTTTTACATTTTTATTGATTTTTTTGCTCAATTGTGATATAATATATTAAGAATAAAAATCCGCGCATAACCGCTTTTTTATAAAAAGAGAAGGAGATCGCAGAAGTTATGATTTGTTACTTTGACGGCAAGAATGAGAACCTGTATGTAACAGAGTTTGGACACTCTCGCCTATCACAAACAAGAATCATTGAACCTCGCATACGTGAAGATTATTTATTTCATATCATAGTTGATGGCGTTATCAATTTTTGCGAATTTGATGTACCTGCCAAGAGTGGATTAATCATTTCCAGGAACATCAAACACAGTTTTTCTATTGATCCGATTTTTGAACACTATTGGATCGGCTTTGGAGGAAAACTTGCTCCTCAATTTTTATTGGATCATGGATTAGCGGTTGATAAACATGTTCGTCTTCAGTTTTCGTCTTTTTCATATGTTTGTGACCTGCTTGCGTTGGCATTCAATCGCTGTTGCGAAACAAATGATGAACAAATTGCCCTAAGTACATTGACCGCCTGTTTGGTTCTTGTGTTGGACGAGCACACTCAGATCAGCAAATTGAACGATATTGAACGTGCAATACGATTCATGGAAAACAACTACCATCGAAAGATCACCATGGTACAGATCGCCGAGCATGTCAATCTCAGCGAAAAGCATCTCTGTCGAAAATTCATACAGCAAACGGGAGAGGCGCCGCAAAAGCGGTTGCTTCGTATCAGAATGGTAGCCGCACGTCAGTTTTTGCTGAATACTGACTTGAAGGTTAAGGAAATTGCTTACTCGGTAGGATACTCCACACCGTTGAGTTTTTCAACAATGTATAAACAATTCTACGGAATTTCTCCTATGGATGACCGCTTGCGAAACCAACAACAAACTTCGCAAGATACAACTTAATTATGCTGTTAAAAAGCACCGCAGAAAAGAATCTGCGGTGCTTTTTTATTTTAATTCTGAAAGAACCGCCTATTGGATTTTTGTAATAGTACAGACATTCCTTTCTAAATTAGACCTCACAATTATCCAAAAATATTGGAGCAATCAATGCCTTTTATCGCGGTTCCTTCCGTGCCGGAGGTCAAGATGCTTGTTGTCAAAACATCCATTGCCTCAACGGTAATTAACTCAACCTGCGGTGTTACAAATGTTTTTTTCATTTTATTAACCATTCCTTTCAAATAATTACTGAATGACACCGTCAACCACTGTGATAACAACGAGATTATCGTAAGAGTCAGCAGTGGTTCCGTTTCCTGTAACGAACGCTTGCACCTCAATGGTGAAAGTGCCTTCCGTGGGAATGTTATAAAGCTCCACAGCATACAGATATTTAGCATCCAAATCTGTGTTGGTGTAGGTTGTAATCTCGTGGTTTTGATCCAATGCTTTGATGGAAGTATAAACCGTATTGGTAACTACAGTGTCCGTGTACTTACTGGTATTGCCTTGCTTCAAGTTCAATATAAAACCTGCGTTTGCGTATCCGGTCAGATCGGCTTTGTCAAGAAGACCAATTACACGGATATCCATTTTCGTATCATTATTGGTCTTTTTGTATTGCAGGAATTTTGCTTCTGCAACTGCGTCGGTATCGACAACATCAGAGTCAACCACTACAATGGCAGTACCGTCGTCATTGGCTGCAAAAACCATAGTCGGGAACATTGCTCTGATTTGTTTGATAGCCGTTTTGATTTCAGGATCCCCTGCCGCACCGGTAAAGGAAATACAATCAGTCGTCGTTGCGGTTCCGGAATGTACAAAATTATTTTGGGTTGCTCCGATATTGGCGCAATTTTGGATGGTACAAGTTCCTTTTTCTATGTAATCAACAATACCTGCATCACCGGTTGTTCCGGTAATATCACCTGCGTTCAAACACTTGTCCAAATTGAGCGTTCCATTTGCTTGCCATCCGACCATGCCGCCATTATATCCACCTTCAGCCGTAAGAGAACCCTTGAATACACAATTGGTCATGTCCAG
>JAFTXB010000133.1 GCA_017461825.1 Clostridia bacterium | reverse complement strand
GGCAAGATGACCGACTTCATCAAGAAGGGCATGGAGCCCAACGAAGCATATGCAAAGTCGATGGGTACCTACGGCAGATTTGCTGATGCCGCTAAGTACATCGATCCCCGCAAGCAGTAATCGAAGGAGGAACGAATAATGGCACATTTTGAAGGTTATGAGAGACGCGAGGCGAAGATCCTCGGCGTACTGAAGGAATACGGCATCTCCTCGATCGACGAGTGCAAGGAGATCTGCGACGCAAAGGGCATCAATCCCTACAAGATCGTTGAAGAAACCCAGCCCATCGCATTTGAGAATGCAAAGTGGGCTTACACAGTTGGCGCGGCAATCGCAATCAAGAAGGGCTGCACCAAGGCTGCTGACGCCGCTGCCGCTATCGGTATCGGTCTGCAGTCCTTCTGCATCCCCGGCTCGGTTGCTGAAAACCGCAAGGTAGGTCTCGGCCACGGTAACCTCGGCTCGATGCTTCTGTCCGAGGAGACCGAGTGCTTCTGCTTCCTCGCAGGTCACGAGTCCTTCGCGGCTGCTGAGGGCGCGATCAAAATCGCACTCAACGCAAACAAGGGTCGCGTAAAGCCCTTGCGCGTAATCCTCAACGGTCTCGGCAAGGACGCCGCTATGATCATTTCGAGAATCAACGGCTTTACTTATGTTCAGACCGAGTTTGATCCTTACACCGAGGAAGTTAAGGTCATCAAGGAGACCGCTTATTCCACCGGTGACAGAGCAAAGGTTAAGTGCTACGGCTCCGACAGCGTTCCGGAAGGCGTTGCAATTATGAGACTGGAGAACGTCGGCGTTTCGATCACCGGTAACTCCACCAACCCCACCCGCTTCCAGCACCCCGTTGCAGGCACTTACAAGAAGTGGTGCCCGGAAAATGGCGTGAAGTACTTCTCGGTTGCATCGGGCGGCGGCACGGGCCGTACCCTGCACCCCGATAACATGGCAGCAGGCCCCGCTTCTTACGGCATGACCGATACTCTCGGACGTATGCACGGCGACGCACAGTTCGCAGGCTCGTCCTCGGTTCCCGCTCACGTAGAAATGATGGGTCTCATCGGCGCAGGCAACAACCCCATGGTTGGTATGACCGTAGCTGTAGCCGTAGCAATCGAAGAGGCAAGCAAATAATTCAGCAATTCTATTTGCGGGGAAAACCCTTTTTGAAAAGGCGTTTTCCCCGTTCATTTACAAATCAAAAAAGCGTGCAATCGCATGCCTCCCTGTTGGGAAAGATATTATTAAGAAAGGACGGCTTCGACATGGCAGGACGTAACAGCGCAAGGGATACATGGCGTTATTGGGATTTCATGTCATACGAAAATGCCCGAAAAAGTGAAATCGGATTAAACGCCTCTCACTTTACCATGCGCTATTCCAAAACATACAAGCTCGTTCAAGCGCATTTGTGCCTACTTTTTCTGCTGTCCGGAATTGCTTTTCAAATTACGTCCCTCTTTCACGACCTCTTTCCAATCGCGGTGTTTTGCTATGCGGGAGCAGCATTTTTTCTGATCAACCTTCTTTATTTGCTTTCCTATCAATGCCATGTAACTCCGCAAAAAATTGTACAAATCGAATTTTGGATCTTCAAAAAAGAGGTTGCTTGGAGTTCTATAAAAGCCAAAAAGGTAAAAAAAGACACGGACAAGGACTCGCCCCTCTACGCAGATCGCCTTTTTACGCTCATCTTGTATCGTGCCAATCATAAAAAAGCTTTTAGGTTTATTGATAAAATGGTTGGATTTACCTATCTTCAAAAAATGACCAAGCAAAAACAGATTCCAACGGCAAGAAAACATCATAAAAACTCACGTTAAGCCTCTTTACGGCAAATCGTAATTTTTTCATGTACTTGTATCCAAATTGCAATTGATATCGAAGAAGTACTCAAGTAAGAAGAATTACGGTCGCTTTTTGAAAAAAGCTCCGCAAAAACTTCAATAAAAAAGTTGGACACATCATTTTGGGATTTTGCCTTAGTGATGTGTCCGATTTTTATGTGCGGATCACCCCATCACAGAGCTTTTGTAAATTCCATGGGAATTGGTTTGAGGATTGCCGTTACAGAATCCTTCAAGGTATGACGCAGTGAGAAAATGTCATAATTTAACTGAGTAAAAATCAGAAACATAAAATGCGATCGCAAAAAAATCTACTATTCATAGATTTTTTAAATTTAGTTTCTCCGAACCATCTACAAAAAGTCGGTTGACAATTTTCCGCAAAGGGAATATAATTAAAGCAGAATACAATAGATAAGGAGATCTCTCATGTTTAAAAAGGAGACCGAGCTGAACATTGGCGCAAGCATTGCTCGGTTGCGCAAAAAGCAAGGACTTACCCAAACTCAGCTTGCCGCGCTGCTGTGTATCAGTAACAAGACCGTAAGCAAGTGGGAGAGGGGGATCGGCTACCCCGAGATCACTCAGCTGTTCAAGCTTTCCCGTATTCTCGGAACGACCATTGACGCGCTTATGATGAGCGAGCGACACGGTATTACGATCGCTGGCTGCTTGGTTGAGGATCGCATCAAGCTGATCAATTACTATCCCAAAATGAATATGCAATCTATTATATATTCCATTTCTCAAGCGGTAGGCGGAAACGTGCCGAACGTTGGTATCAATTTGACCAAAATCGATCGCAACATCAAGGTCAATGCTGTGGGACGCGTGGGAAATGACAGCAACGGACAATATTTGGTAGACGAGCTCCGCAAGAGTGGCATAGATGCAAGCGGCGTTCATGTCTCGCAAACGGCAGGGACAAGCTTTACGGAAGTAATGACCGTTAAGGAGACGGGGGAGCGCACCTTCTTTCATTATCGCGGTGCCAATGCTGAGTTCTGCCCAGCGGACGTAAACATTTCAGACTTGGACTGCCGTATGATACACGTCGCCTATATTTTGATGCTGGATGCGATGGATGCCGAGGATTCCCAATACGGTACGGTCATGGCAGGTTTTTTGAAGGATCTGCAAGCGGCAGGCATCATTACCTCGATTGACGTTGTCAGCGACAGCGGTGAGCTTTTTGCCGAAAAGGTGATTCCAGCGCTAAGGTACACCGACAATGCTTTTATGAACGAGATCGAGTCCTGCGGCGTTTCGGGTCTTCCGCCACGTGATGAGAACGGTAAGCTTTTGGTGGAAAATATCAAAAAGACAATGGAGATGATCATGTCTGAGGGCGTCGGTCAGCGAGTGATCGTTCACTGTCCCGAGGCGGGCTTTTGCCTGAACCGTTCGGGTGAATTTACCGTTGTTCCGTCCATCAAGCTACCAAAGGGCTATATCAAGGGCGCAGTAGGGGCAGGGGATGCCTTTTGCGCAGGATGTCTGTACGGCATTTATAAAGGCTTTGACGACAAAAAGATATTGGAGTTTGCCTCGGGTGCAGCTTGCTGTAATCTTTCTGCGGTAGATTCCGTCAGCGGTATGCGCGATAAAGACTATATTTTCGATTTTATCTCGAACTGTGAGCGAATTGAGCTTTGAGCCTGTTGACGAAAGGCTTTTCAAATTACTTATAAAGGAAAAATTACTATGATTATGAAAAATATACCCTCAGTGAAGCCTGCTATTATTGCGGTGAGCCGTGATAATTTCCCAAGCGCTCTCTCAGAGCGCAGAAGACGGGCTGTAGTAGCCTCTTGTATGAAAAAGAATATTCCGCTGTACGAATGCAACGTTATCGTTGAAACCGAGCATCATGTCAATATCGCTCTTGCCGATATCACTCGCGCGGGCTGTAACGCGTTGGTCGTTTATTTGGGAAATTTCGGTCCCGAGACTGCGGAGACCTTGCTGGCAAGGAAGTTCGATGGCCCCGTGATGTACGTCGGTGCGGCAGAGGAGAGTGGAAACGATCTACTTGATGGACGCGGAGACGCCTATTGCGGTATGCTGAACGCGAGCTATAATCTCGCTCTTCGCAATATCCGCGCGTACATTCCCGAGCGACCGATCGGCACGGCGGACGAGGTGGCGGAAAATATTCGCGCATTCCTTCCGCTTGCGAGAGCTGTCATCGGACTGCGCAATGTGAAGATCATTTCGTTCGGACCGCGTCCGCAGGATTTTCTTGCCTGCAACGCACCGATCAAGCGCCTTTACGATCTTGGCGTGGAGATCGAGGAAAATTCTGAGCTTGATCTGTATGAGGCATACCGTTTGCATGACGGTGACGCGCGTATCTCTGCCGTTGCAGAGGATATGGCGCGCGAGCTTGGCGAAGGGAACAAGCACCCGGGTATACTTTGCCGACTTGCACAGTATGAGATCACCTTGCTTGACTGGATCGAGGAGCACCGTGGAGACAGAAGCTACGTAACGTTGGCAAATAAGTGCTGGCCCGCGTTTCAGGCGCAGTTTGGCTTTGTGCCTTGCTACGTGAACTCCCGACTTACAGCCCGTGGGATCCCCGTTGCGTGCGAGGTTGATATATGGGGCGCACTCAGTGAGTATATCGCAACGTGTATCACAGAAGATGCGGTTACCTTGCTTGATATCAATAATACCGTTCCGAATGATATTTATCATGAGGATATCCTCGGAAGGTTCGGATATGGCAAGGATGACGTATTTATGGGCTTCCATTGCGGAAATACACCGTCCTGCAAGCTTGTGACTCCCGAAATGCGCTATCAGCGAATTATGTACCGTCAGCTTGAGCGCGATCAGGAGCCCGATATTACGCGGGGGACGCTGGAGGGAGACCTGATATCGGGAGACGTGACACTTTTCCGTCTCCAAAGCACAGCGGATGCACAGCTTCGCGCATACGTTGCAGAGGGAGAGGTGCTTGACGTAGCAACGCGCTCCTTCGGCTCTATAGGTATTATCGGTGTTCCCGAAATGGCTCGCTTTTATCGCTATGAGCTTATCGAGAACAATTATCCGCATCACAGTGCCGTCGCATTTGCTCATATCGGAAATACGCTTTACGAGTTGTTCCGTTATCTCGGTGTGAGCAATATCGGCTATAACCGCCCTAAGGGCGACCGTTACCCCACTGAAAGACCGTTTTGAAGTCTGAAGGAGGATTATGATGAAAACGACAGCGGTTCGTCTCCACGGAGCGATGGATCTCCGTCTGGACAAATTTGAGCTTCCCCCATTGGGAGAAAAGGAAATATTGGTTCATTTTATTACGGACTCTCTTTGTGCGTCTACCTATAAGGCGGTGAAGCTTGGTGTTGACCACAAGCGCGTGCCGCCCGACGTGGCAGAAAATCCCGTCATGGTGGGGCACGAGATGTGCGGTGTGATTGCAGAGATAGGCGCTTCTGTTGATCCGAAATGGAAGGTTGGGCAAAAGGTTACCATTCAGACCGCGTTGAAGCTGGAAAGCGGCTACGATCCGGGATACTCTTATCCCTATATCGGCGGCGCATCTACCTATGCGGTTGTGCCTGAATTGGTGCTGGAGAGAAACTGCCTTATTCCTTATGACGGTGACGGCTATTTCAAGGCATCTATGGTTGAGCCTCTCGCTTGCTGTTACAGAGGCTTCCTTGGTTGCTACCACACCGATTACACCACGTATACGCGTACCGACGGTACAAAAAGGGGAGGAAGACTCGCCATTCTCGGCGGTGCGGGTCCTATGGGACTTGGTTGCGTTGAGCTTGCATACGGCTTTGCGGGGATGTCGCAGGTCGTGGTAACCGGTAGAAATCAGACAAGACTTGACGGTGCCGCTGCAAAGTGTTCACCCGAATACGCGAAGGCGAAGGGATGCGAGCTGATTTATCTGTGTACTACGGGCTTAGAGGATCCCGCAGCAAGGCTTTTGGAGCTTTCGGATGGCGGCTTTGATGACGTGTTTGTGATGGCACCTTCGGCAGAGCTATTTACAATGGCAGAGCAGATCTGCTGCGAGGATGGCTGTATAAACTTTTTTGCGGGTCCCCCTCAGCACGACCTGCAGGGCGCGCTCAATCTCTATCGCATACATTACGACGGTATTCACGTGTTGGGGACGGGCGGCAGTATCCCGCAGGATATGCGCGACGTGCTCGGTCTGATAGAAAGTAATGCTATAAGACCTGCGGCGCTGATCTCCCATATTTTGGGTATGAACGCATACGTGGATACAATGATGGCTATGGCTACTCCAAGCGGCGCAAAAAAGCTGTGCTATACGGGACTTGACATTCCGCTTATCGCGCTTGACGAGCTTGCGGAATGGGGCAAAAAGGATCCGCTTTACGC
Source organism: Clostridia bacterium (assembly GCA_017461825.1). GTDB lineage: Bacteria > Bacillota > Clostridia > Oscillospirales > CAG-272 > UMGS1865. The sequence goes on along the minus strand of JAFTXB010000133.1, from coordinate 7,124 downwards.
AGAGCTTGACAGGCTCGTCAAGAAAAACGGAGGGCTTTGGTGCGTGGAGGCGGAGGAATATCTGCTTGCAAACGCACCGAGAATCTGAAACGTCAACGACGGTGCATGAATTAAAATAAAAAATCGGACACATCATTTTGGGATTTTCCCTTGTGATGTGTCCAATTTTTTATTTATATAGAGATTTTAAAAAAAGCTGAAAATGAACATTCAATATTTATTTTTTGATTTATCAACAATAATCATCAAATGTATCACCACCAGTCCACTCCAAACCTTGTGTAAGAGTAAAATACTTTTCTGCACCTTCTGTAACAAATATTAGAACTTCAATATGATGCTTTATACAATCATATATTTTCCAAGTATTTTCCAAGTTGTGAGGGTGGATAGCCGTATTTTTTCTTGAATGCTCTCGAAAAATATTTTTCGTCCGTAAAGCCACAAGCAGAAGATATTTCCTTAACAGAAAGCTTACTTTCCATCAAGAGCTCCAATGCCCGATTCATTCGAAGTTGGATCAGATACTGTTTTGGAGACATTCCAAAATATTTTGCGAACGCTCTTTGCAAACTTGATGCGCTGATAAAAGCGGTGGCGCATACCGTTTCCATGTTTATTTTTGGATCGCAAAAATTAGCGTCTATATAGCGAACACAGTTAGCAATCACCTTATCGTTAATGGATAATTTCTGGTCGCTTGCTATTTTTTCGAGAATATCATATATGATTGACTTCGCATGATTGATGGAATGTCGGTCATTCCATGCCTCCAATAAATGCCGAAATCGACTTTCTATTCGTGATGAATTGTTTAGGCAGATGTTCTCCACTTCAAAATAATTACAATATCCTAAATGCACGACAATGCTTTTGCTGACCGAATAATTTACATTGTACGATGTATTAGCCGGTAAAAATAACACGTCCCCCGGACTTGTAATCAAGTGTTTTTCTCCAATTTCAAAATCACCGATTCCACTCACACGGAATGAGAGTGCCGCATAAGGACGCGCATGCACATCAAAAGAACCCTGTTTATGAGAAAAAGGAGCAATCGTTAATACTTGAAAATAAAGATCATCATAATTGTATATCATAATTTAGCACCTCCGCTTTATTATAGCACGTTTTGACTAAAAAGTCCACCTTTTTGCATAAAAAAGCAGTTTTCCATATCCAATATCCATGCTATAATTTAGAAAACAAAAAATATGGAGGAATATTGAATGATCTTTCGTCCACAGAATATCGTCAAGACAAAAGCCAGTTTTACTTTTTTGGGTGATATCAACGCAGTAGCGCATCCTTGCTTGAACAAGAATATCATAAAAGATTTTTGGCAAGGCTTTACCTTTCAAAGCTCTACGTTAAGCATCTGCGAGAGCAACGATTTTATTTTCTTGGTAGGAAACGCAAAGCCGCTTTCGCTTGGCGGTTACGATTACAGCATCAACATAGAGAGCGACGGAATTTGCGTATATGCCGAAAACGAGAAAAATCTTATTCGCGGTTTTATGATCTTGCTTGACCGGTTTCATGCGATAGATCGCAACGAAGCACTCGCGGTTGAACTGGAATGCTGTCAGATCAAGGATAAGCCGCTGATCCAAAACAGAATGGTACATTTTTGTATTTTTCCTGAAACAGAGCTGTGGGAGCTGCAAAGGTTCATAAGATTTTGTGGTGCTTTAAAATACACTCACGTAGTTTTGGAATTTTGGGGTATGCTGCAATATGACTGTTTGAGTGAGCTTTCGTGGTCGCATGCATATACCAAGGAGCAAATCGAGCCCATAATTAGAGAAGCAAATGACCTTGGGCTTGAAATCATCCCGATGTTTAATCATTGGGGGCACGCTTCGGCGGGACGCGTGATGCACGGAAAGCACGTTGTGCTTGACCAAAATCCTATACTCCAGAGCTATTTCAGCGAGGATGGCTGGTGCTGGGATATTTGCAAACCCAAGGTAAAAAAGTTGTTGTATGAAATCAGGCAAGAACTAATTGAACTTTGCGGAAACGGATCTTATTTCCACATAGGCTGCGATGAAGCCTATAATTTTGAGTTTACAAAAGACAATATGAATATGATCTGTGAATTTATCAACGAGATCAGCGAAGAGATGCGTTCGCAAAATCGAAGGACAATCGTATGGGGTGATATGTTTTTATACCGTCATGCGCGGTACAACGCAAATAACAAGTATACTTGCAACGCACCCACTGCCGAAGTAGAACAGTATATGTTGGGATGCTTGAACCGGGATTTGGTTATTGCCGATTGGCAGTATAATGCCGTACAAGATCCCGTAGAAACGGTTTCGGTTTTCATGCAAGCAGGTTTCGATTGCATTTTGTGTCCGTGGGACAGGGGTGTTCCTCATACGAATGCCGCTCTTTCCACCGTCAAGGACCAGTCGCTGATGGGATTTATGCATACTACTTGGCATACATTGTCCAAGGGAATGCCGTATGTTACTCTTGCCGCAATCGGAGGCTTTGAAAGCATTGATCAATGCGGACTGGGACAAATGCGAACGCATACTGCCGCACTTCTGCGCAAGGTCATGCCTATTTGTGGGGATTATACAAAAGCAGGTTGGAGCAAAATTCAGGTGCATAATTTATGGTAATTGTCATTTACATATTGATTATTCTCTCTTCGGCAACTCAATCCGCAACTACAAAATTATTCAATCGAAATTGCTCAAACTCCGCTGTTTTTAATGCAATAAAATCCTGCACTGCGCTCGTTCTGTTTGTGATGATTGCCGCTTTCGGTTTTACCTTTTATCTGCCGACAGTGCTGTTTGGTTTTTCGTATGGCGCATGCCTATGTATTTCCATGTATGCAGGATATCAAGCACTCTGTCGCGGTCCAATGGCACTGACAAGCATGTTGGTATCCTTTTCGGTTGTTATTCCTCTGATTTGGGGGATTACAATAGGAAATGAAATGCTGAAAGAAAACCAGTATTTAGCACTTTCCTTTTTGGTCCTTGCCATTATACTGACGAATGTGGATAAGCTAAAAGTCAAAAAAAACACGCAAACCAACTATGGCGTATGGCTAATATTTGTTGGGATCACCTTTACATGCAACGGCATTTGCTCTATTCTACAAAAACAGCATCAAATGCTTTATTCCGAAACGTACAGCAGAGAATTTATGTTATTTGCTATGCTTTTGTGTTCCGTAATCTTCTCAATTTTCGCGCTGAGAAAAATCTCTCCGAAATATCTGAAGATGATAAAGGGAAAACGGTACGGTGTATTGTCCGGATTAGCAAACGGTATTGCAAATTTTTTGACATTGATGCTGGCGGGATTGGAAAGTGCCTCCATCTTGTTTCCCATCATTTCGGGAGGAACCATCCTCACATCACTTATCTTTGGAAGATTACTTTTTAGAGAAAAGCTAAAAGCAAATCACTATGCCGCGCTTATATCGGGAATTGCCGCAGTGGTTCTTTTGAAGCTGTAACACCCCCATGGTTGGTATGACCGTTGCGGTTGCGGTTGCTATCGAAGAGGCAAGCAAGTAAGAAGAATTACGGTCGCTTTTTGAAAAAAGCTCCGCAAAAACTTCAATAAAAAAGTTGGACACATCATTTTGGGATTTTCCCTTGTGATGTGTCCAACTTTCTTATTGTCGTTGCATGAGACGTGGCTTTTAGTGCGTTTTGATGCCCTTGCAATCAGTCAAAAAAGCGATGATATGGATTGTTCGCGCTCTCTTGTTTCAGCACCTCAAAAATATCGTACTTATTGGCATTCGGATCAAAGTCGCGATAATCCATCTTCGTCTCTATCCGCCATTGATCGATATTGGGCTGCATGAAATAGGGGGTCATATACGATTTGAGATTCTGACACTGTCTCGAGCGCACATAAAACTCGCCCAGCTGGAGCTCATCCAAATCACTCTTTCGGATCACAGGCACATCCTCGGTTGATTTTGCAACCGAAAGGCTACCGTCATTGGACAAATGAAAGGATGTTTTTACCCCAATCGTCTTCCCCATTGAACGCGCAAATGCCTCCTTGGTGGTGTCGTTGTTACAACCGATAAATAAATGAAGGTCACAGTTGTCCTGAATGATCTCACTGGTCTCGCGCCCATATACCATTTCCAGCTGTTGGATCGATTGGATCGCCATGACCATCCATATCTTGCGCGAACGCAATGTCGTGATCTTGTGACTGAGATTGGGCATGGCGGGCATGTTGGCAAATTCATCCGCCAAAATGATAAAATCACGTTTAAGCGCATGCTCGGGGCTCCTATCCGCTGCCTCAACCAGCTCGTTGATCAAATTGTTCATAAACATCATGCAAATGTTGTTTGTAGTCTTTCTGCGATCGTCTGTAATAACAAAAATCGCATAAGGCCGGTCGCTTTTTGCAATCTTTCGCAAATCGATCTCATCGGACGTAGCCGTGATAGAACCGATTGCATTGGAGGTATAATCGCCCAAAGGTGTATTCAACGAGCTGACATATCCGTCGCGTGTGACCTTTGCTTTCAGCTGATAATTGGAGGTAATGGCGTTTTGTACACAGAGATTATCCTTGGCGCGCTCCATCCATTCAACGATCTCCTCGCAATCGTCTCCCGTGGAAAAGGCGATTCTGCACACATTGGCAATGGTAAAGGTTTCGCGCGTCATTTTGCTGTCATCCCGCTCCGAATCACGAAGCATCGTCCATATGATCGCCCTCAGCATCGTACGTGCACCGTCAACCCAGGTTTTATCCTTGGGATCGTTGACCGTGATGATGATATGCGCCACCTCGGCAATCGATTGATCAACAAAATCCAACAGCTGCAAGCGTTTTGCCTTTGCCGCCACACGCGCTACCTCAATCGAACGGTATGTTACCCCGTCAAATTCACGCTTGATCTTTTTTTCCCGAAGCGCCTGCTGGATCTGCAATGCCTCATGGTAGTCATCGTAGATCTGAGACAGGAAATTGTACCGCGCGCTACTGTAGGAATTGCGCATATCCAAAACGATCACACGATACCCTTTGTGGACCAGATATCCGTAAATATCCTGTGAAAGATCGCCCTTGAGATCGGTGATCATCATAGACGGCAATATCTCGGGAGGCAGATCTCCAAGCAGTTTCAGGAGATTTTTATAGATGACCTCGGTTTTTCCCGTACCGCTGCTACCGGTTACCAATGCGTGTGAAAAGGGCAACATCAGAACATTTTTTTCATCATAATATATCGGAATACCGATCTTTTCCGCATTTTTCAGTTTATTTGCGGCAAGCCATACCCCTCGGCGCACCTTTGTATTCGGTTTGCAGTCGGTACATTTGGATGCCTCGTGATACTGTCCGTTTTCCTTGATCAAAGTTTTTGCAATAGAACGATTGATATCCATAGTGATCTCCTTTTCTTTTGATGCAAATTATAAAAATCCAATGACATGCATGTTTTTTGCCACTTCGCCTACTATCTGCTTTGCCTTTTTTTCAACTGTATAAGCAATCCCTTCAATTTCATTGGAGCCGACCAATGCAAGCGCGCGGTTTTTATTTTCTTCCAACCATAGCGGAAAATCAAGAGCAAAATACTTGGTATAGATCTCCTGCAAAAGTGAAATGTAGAAAAATGCATCCCGATGTCGCTGTTCCTCTAACAAAATGTAGGTAAGATGTTCGATTGCGCAAATACATCCCTCGTCAGCCAAAGCTTTTAAGCCGGATATGGCTGTGTCAAGCTTTTCGCAGGCATACTCAATATAAGCAATTTCAAGCCGTATTTCCTTTGTTTTGGGCATTGCCGTATACAATTCACTTCTCCAAGCAATGGGGCTTGCATACGGTGCTTTTGAGTTACGCAGGCGTTCATCAAAGCAAGCAGAAAGTGCCGAAGCGGCAACATCCATCTGCCCGTCATCCTGCGAAATATGACAGAGCAAACGGTAATTTTTGCTTTCTGTCGAATCGCGGATCTCCAAGCTATCAAGCGCATCGACCGTTTGATAGATCTGTTCAAATGCTTCGCTCTTGGGATCGATTCCATATCCTGCCGCAAATAGCTGCAAAAGACGACGGCGCTGTTTTTTGGTGTAAAACCTTCCAACGGTAGTGGTATAATAATTTTTATAAAGTTCATAATTGGTTTGTTTCATTTTTTTCGTCTCCTTTCGCCCGCCGTTTTTCCGTATGTCTGTTTTTGGGCATACTGTCGGCCTTTTTGTGCCTTTATTATACAATAAAAAAACTCCCAAAACAACCGCTTTGGGAGAACCCTGTAAAGTGTACTTAACTTTTTTGAAAAAGTGCGAAAAAACTTTATAAAAAACGGCATATCATTTTGGAGAGATTCGATTTCATATATTCAAACTTCAAAATCCATGTAATATAATTATAGATAGAAAAATGTCGAAAAAACTCTTCAAAAACCAAATAAAAATTTCAAAAAACTCTTTACAAATTCAAAAGAATGTGGTATAATATGTCTGTATGACGTTGACCCGGTTGTCGGATACGAGGTCGCTTAAGGCGGCTATTCACCCACCGACTGCTGAGTTTGCGCCAAAATAAAAGAAAGGTGAATAAAACCATGCAGAAAGATGAAAAGCTTACCCTGATCGAGCAGTACGCCACCCACGAAGGAGACACAGGTTCTCCCGAGGTTCAGATCGCTATCCTGACCTCCCGCATCAACAACCTGACCGTGCACCTGAAAGCCAACAAGAAGGACTTCCACAGCCGCCGCGGTCTGCAAAAGATGATCGGTCACAGAAGAAACCTGCTCAACTACCTCCAAAAGGTGGACATCGAGCGCTACCGTGCGATCGTCAGCAAGCTCGGACTGAGAAAGTAAAAACGCAAATGGGAGTGGGAGAGCAGCGGCAAACCGTCACTGCCCTCACTCCCTATCGTTTTTTTCAGCCCGCCACCCCAGTCTTACGGTTGGATTAGCAGTTAACCATGTCGCCGAGACCTTTTTTCGGACATATGGTTAAGTGCTAAACCCTCCGTAAGCGCACACGCCGCCCGCCCGTTTGGCGAGCAGAATTATAAATAATACGGAGGAAAAAAAGATGTCCAATCCCATCAGCTCCCCTATGGAGTTTAAGAATTACAAGGTATTCAAG
>JAFTXB010000132.1 GCA_017461825.1 Clostridia bacterium | reverse complement strand
GTTTCGGTTGCGCGCGGTTTTGCCGCTATCAATGGGCGCGATTATGTCTTGCCCGACGATATTAAGAGCGCGGCTGTTCCTGTTTTGGCACACCGTTTGGTTTTTCAAAACAGCTTGTTCCGCCAAAAGGATATGGGCGAGGCACGTATAACCGAGCTTTTGGATACTTTGCCCGTTCCCAGCGAGCAGATCGACTTTCGACGTAAGGCTTGACATGGCAGATATTTTTTTTACGCTGTTTGATTTTTTCGGCAGACTTTTGATGTCCGTGCCTTTTTGGATCGTGCTGGCGATCCTGCTTGTCATAGGGATCCTTGTCCTGTGGTATCGAAAAATGAAGCTGCGAGCACTCTCTTATCTTGAGTATAGCCGCTCTTTTTCGACAGACGGCATTTTTGTGGGAGACACGTTGGAATTTACCGAATATCTGCACAACGCCACGGCTTTTCCGCTGTTGTTTGTCAATATGGATTTTTTTGTGCCTGAGGGACTTACGGTGGACGGACTCGTTTGCAAGCAATATGTTAAGCTTACCAGCGTGTTTCATATTCCTCCCTACGCCACTCTTTGCAAAAAGCATACCGTGAGGGCCGACCGTCGCGCGCATTTTTCTCTCGAAAGTGCCGCTGTGATCTATCGAAACAACGAATTTACCTTTTCGGCTCCCATTTCTTTTTACGCGTATCCAACTCCTGCCGATGCATCCGCGTTGGCTGAGGAGCCTTTGTTTCGCGCGGGCGAACAGATCGCGGGCAAAAAAACGGTTGACGATCCGTTTTTTATTTCGGGGATCCGCCCCTATCAGATGGGCGATCCTATGAAGCATATCAATTACCGCGCCTCTGTGCGAACCTTTTCGGGCGGCGTGCGTCAACTGATGTGCAATTCTTACGACAGCTCCCGCAACTTTGATATTATGATCGTGCTTGATATGCACGAGGGCGGAGAGGATACAAGCGGGCTTTCTTTGGAGGAAAAACTCGAAATGGGGCTTCGCTGTGCCTGCTATCTGATGTGTGAAGCGGTACGCGGCGGCGGAAATGTCGGATTTGCGGCAAATCTTTCGCCAAACTCCGATAAATTTGTTCTTATTCCGTGCGGCAGCGGTGAGGAGCACCGCAAAAAGATACTCGAGTGCTTTGCGTCGCTTTCCACGATGGGACGGCGCGATTATTCGATCGATGCTCTGCTCCGTCACTGTGAACCGCGTATTCCACGGGATGCCGATATCTTTTTGATCACATCTTTGGTCGACGCTAAGCTTGCCGCAACCTTGCGTGCGTTGGAGAGTACGGGAAGATGTGTTTCTACGCTCTCTCACGCGGGCGGGAGGTGCCTATGAGGACTTGGCTGAAGCGTTTTGGCAGGGAGCTTTGCTGTTTGCTTGGCGCAGGAATTTTATCGGTTATTGTTTCCTTGTGGGTGCGCTTTGACGGCGTAAAAAATCCGCAATTGGGTTCTGTATTGCTGATCGCGGCGGGAATCAACATTTGGTGGCTTGTTCGCACGTTTCAAAAGCTGTGGCATGGGAAATGGCGCCGCGCAATGGTCGCTGTTCTTCAAAAAGGCTTTGAAAAGCTTGTAAGAAGGCTGTCAAGCTCTCTTGAAAAATGGGGAATTGGCAAAAAGCGCGCAAATGTCATCGGCGGCAGGACCTCGGTGCTGTTTGACCGATTGCCATCGGAACGCGAGATGCGCAGACCCATCGTGCGGCGGCTTCGATGGAAGCAATTGAAAAGCGCGGGCGAAAGACTGGGCTATCTGTACGGTCATATGATCAAAAGACGCATCGAGCAGGGAAGTGAATATTACAGTTCGGATACCCCTTTGCAGCTGCAAAAGCGTGAGGAAAATTCTCCTGTTGAGGATGAGCTTTTTGATCTTTATATTCAAAAACGCTATGACGGACGTACCGAACCCGATGAAGAGACGCTGTTGCGCATCAAGGACGAAATGCAGATCAAATAAAAATGTTGTAAAAGGGGGATACGCGGATATGTTGCGTGAGATCGTTTTAAACGGCAGAAAGCTGACGTATGAGCTGACGCGCAAGCAGGTGAAAAATATCAATCTGCGGCTGCATACCGATTGTAGCATCCACGTGTCCGCCCCACCGCGAACGGCGGTTGCAAGCATTGAGCGCTTTATGCAGGAAAATGCCGACCGTATTCTTGATGCGATGGAAAAAGTCGGCAAGCGCGAGGCGTTGCGGCAACAAAAAGAGCTGTTTGAGGATGGCGGAACCGTTTTTTATCTGGGAGCGCCGTATCGCTTGCGCGTGTTTGAAGGAACACGAAACGAGGTCAGGCTTGGGAGCGGAGAACTGCTTTTAACGGTAAAAGATCCGTCCGATCCGATTTTGCGTAAAAAAACAGTTGAAAAATGGCTTTCGGCACGGAGTAAAGAGCAAATTACGGAGCTGTGCCATAGCATTTATCCTTATTTTCAAGCACGCGGCATACCGTTTCCGCTATTGCGCTTTCGGTTTATGAAATCGCGGTGGGGGAGCTGTAACACCGCAAAGGGAATATTGACCTTTCACAACCGTCTTGCGGAAAAGCCTGTTGAATGTATCGCGTATGTGGTCGCACACGAATTCACCCATTTTTTACATGCCGATCATTCGAAACGCTTTTACGGAGAGCTTGAAAAAATGATGCCCGATTGGAAGATAAGAAAAAAGCTTTTGAATGAGTGAAATTTTTTGTTCACTCAACAAAAGCTTTTTTTAATGGTTTGTGTTTTTAAGAAATTAAAAAAACGGACAATATATCTTGATTTTTTGAGTGGCATATGATATAATTACATTATATTATAAAAAATAAAAGTTCAATTTGAGGTCAGCTATGTTTATTATTATTAACGGAATGCTGTTAATGGTGGAAACCGAGGAGCAAGCAACAGCAATTGAAAACATTTTTAAAAACTATTACGTTAAAATGTATCAGTATGCAATGAATATTTTGAAAAACCATCACGATGCAGAAGAAGTTACAATGGAAACATTTTGTAAAATTTCCAAAAATGCGCAATATTTTGTCCTTGATAATGAAGAAGAATTGGCTCGTTTGGTGTTTGTTTGCATAAAAAACGAGGCAAAAACATATTTTAACAAACGTAAGCGTGAGCGAGTTAGCTCACTGACGGTATATACGGATGAAGATCCTTTTGAAGACCGTCAAATGGATATCATTGACGAAAGTCAAGATCTTGACAGGTGGATCGTTGAGCGGGAGCGGTTGGATCATATAAAAGAACTGATAGCATCTATCCCCGCTGAACAGCGTATGGCGTTTAATATGAGAATTTGCGGGTTAAGTTATCAAGGCATTTCCGATTTTTTGGGAATTACAGAAGAGGCGGCAAGAGGTCGTGTTTGCCGATTTAGAAAGAAAATAAAAGAATTGGCAAAGGAGAAGGATGATGAATAAACAACATTTTGATCAATTTGACCTATTGCTCAACTTGGCTGCAAGTGAACTGCTTGCCGAAGAAACCGAAGCGTTTTTAAAAATTGAGATCACGGATCCCCCAAATCCACGTTTTGTAAAGCGGCTTGAGCGATTTGTTTACAAGCAAGCGCGGCGTGAAAAGCACCCGAAACGCCACAAGTTTTTAAAAACGCTGGCTGTTGCTTGTTTAATTGCTTTGGG
>JAFTXB010000131.1 GCA_017461825.1 Clostridia bacterium | reverse complement strand
CCGCGGCAGATTTCACGGTGGACGAGGGCAGCACCCTGCGCTTTGAGTGGTATGAGTACGTTGAAACCGGCTTCTACGAGTATGAACTCAAAAAGCTTGCTTCGGCACCCGTCAATGTGGGCAATTATATGTTGCGCGTCATCGGAAGTGCTACCGGCGACTTTGTAGAGGGCTGTATCGAGATCGATGTGGAGATCGTGCCCCGTGAGCTTGCCATCGTTCCCGAGGATATTTCCACCTTTGACGAGGTCTATGAGGAGGTTGTCTGGGAGGGCGTTGACGAGAACGGTAAGACCGATCGTGAGACGAGGCTGTGGTACGTACTGGATTATGACGATCCGTGGCCTGCGTTTACCGTTACGGGATTTGTTTACAACGATACGATGGAAAGTGTTGGAATCGTCAAATCCTCGTATGAGTATGAGGAGAGCCATTATTATTCCGCTGTGACTGCAGCCTTTCCTGGTGCGGCCATTTATGAGCTTCGGTTGTACGGAAGATACGGAAATGGCTTGGGTACCGCTCAAAATTACGATGATGAAAGCGCAAGCGAGCTCATTTACGTGATCCGCAAAAAGCCCACCGCCGTTACTCCCGATGCGGCATCCCAAAGTTGGAGCGGCAATGCGCAAAGCGTTACCGTAACCGTTGCACATCCCGCCGCAGAAGGTGAGGGCGCGCAATACAGCGTTTCGATCACCGACGGAGCAGGCGACCCCGTTGACGCGGGGCTGATCGAGCACACGGGATTGTCCTTTGTGCATACCCTTACAAAGGCGGATACCTATACAGCCACGGTCAAGACAGGGGATGTGACTGTTGCAACCCTTGTTTACACCGTAAGCTTTACCAATGTCTACACCGGCGAGCTGCTCGATGAGATCGTGGACGTTGGCAAGTACACGGTAACGGTCGTCACGGGTGAGGATCCCGAAACCGCCGTCACCAAGACCGCAGAGGTCGTCGTTAACCGCGAGCTTCGCGTTTACGTCAAGGAGACTGAGGCGGATCTCAACAACCGCGACGCGGTCACGTTTGATATTAAAAATCTGGTATTTGAGGCAGGCTATCTGCCCATGCTGGGACACACCCTCGCGGATGTCGAGTTTTTGATCGATGATAACGGCTCGATCGTGGTTTCCGCCGTGAAAATTCTCGATCAAAACGGTAATGATGTTTCCGATATGTATACCGTTACCACAACAGTGTACGCTTGGCGTCACAACGAGGGCGGGCTCAACGTCTGTCATGTTTACGACAACGCCTGCGACACGACCTGTAACATATCCGGTTGCGGCGTTACCCGCGCACCTGCGCCTCACCATGGCGGAGCTGCAACCTGCCGAGAGCAGGCGATCTGCGAGTCCTGCGGCATCTACTACGGCAATTTCAATGCGCACAATCATACCTCCGAGGCAGAGATCTACATTCCCGATCAGTATGATCCCATGATCCACCATCTGGTTCATGCCTGCTGTGGCAATGTGATCGCAACCGAGGAGCACCATGCAAGCGTTGCGGCAACCTGCCGGGATCAGGCGATCTGTACCGTCTGCAACAGCGAAGGCGTTTCTTTCGGAGCGCCGAATCCCAACAACCACACCTCTACAGAGCTTACCTACGTTTCCAACGGCGCGTTTACACACAACATCTACCATGCTTGCTGTGATGCGTTTGTGGAGACCGCAAATCACGGAGGCGGCAACGCAACCTGCGCAACCTTGGCGGTTTGTGAGCATTGCGAAGCCTCTTACGGCAGCCTTGATGAGGACGACCACGAGAAGGCAAGCGAGGCAACCTATGTAGCCGACGGAGCCGTCCATGTGGCAACCTATCCTTGCTGCGGAGCGGTGGTTCGTGAGAATCACAGTGGCGGCACGGCAACCTGCACCGAGCAGGCAAAGTGTCAGCATTGCGGCACTGCCTACGGTGATACCGATGCGAGCAACCACGCAAGCACTGAGCTCAAGTATACCTTGAGCAAGACCAGCCGCGCAAGACATGACGTCACCCACGCGTGCTGCGGCATTTTGGTGAGATCCGAGAGCCACAGCGGAGGCGAGGCGACCTGCATGGAAAAGGCGACCTGCGAGCATTGCGGAACGCAGTACGGCTCCCGTAACGCTCAGAATCACGCGTCTGACAGCTTTGTTTACGAGGTCAACGCAATTGATCCCACCATGCACGATAAGCTCCATGCTTGCTGTGAAGAGCTGCACTCTACCGAGACGCACAGCGGCGGCACCGCGAGCTGTGAGGAGGCGGCAAAATGCGAATTCTGCAACGCTTACCACGGCGAAACGATCGACCATACCTACGATCACGCTTGTGACCACATTTGCAACTCCTGCGGTGAACAAACGCGGGCGATGATATTCCACAAGGATGAGAACGGCGATCACAAATGCGATGATTGTGAGGAGACGGTTACAGAGGGTACCCAAACGGACCCCTCAGCCGATCCTTTAGTGCCTGTGGAGGGAACAGTTTCCGAAGAAAACGGAACGTAGCTTCGGCTACAATAAAGGTTCTGTAATCAATGTCGGGATGCACTCAGCATTGATTACAGAACCCAAAATAACGGGCAGGAACCGTGAACGAAATTCGCGGATCCTGCCGTTTTCTTTCTAATGAATCATAATTTGTTTTTTCCGATAAGTTGGTGTAAAGATTGGTGCAGATCTGCGTCCGACACGATTTCGTCAATATCCGCAATATTGCCCATGTTATAAAAGTAGGTTTTGCCAAACTTACTGCTGTCACACAAGAGTACTTTTTTTGCACTGTGCTCAAACATAACCTTTCTCAGATTTGCTTCCTCAATGGCATTATCCGTCATTCTTCCCTTGTCGTCGAGACCGTGGCAGGAAAAGAACAGAATATCAGCGTTTATGTTCCTTATAAAAGCCTCGGCTTGCTCGCCAACATAGGAGTAGGAATGAATGATCATCTGACCGCCCGTACAAAAGGTCCGAATATTTGCCTCGGCAAGAGCAACTGCCGTTTTAGCACCGCTGGTTATTACAGTGAGATTATTCAGGCGGGCAAGGTAGGGAACCATATAATAGGCGCTGGTTGAGCCGTCAAGCATAACCACGGCTCCGTCCTTGACAAGTCGTGACGCTTTTTTCCCCATTTCGCTTTTTGTTACGCTTTTTTCATTTTCACGCAGAAAAAAAGGGATTTCTCTGTATGCCGCAGCGGTATTGAGAATTGCGCCACCGTAGATTTTTGTTATTATTCCTTTTTCGTGAAGCTCCGTAAAATCCCGTCGCACCGTAGGCTCGCTGACATAAAGCTTTTTTGCAAGCTCACGCACGCTTATTTGCGGGTCGTTTTTTAATTCCTCTACGATTCTTCTGTGCCTTTCGCTGATCAACATGACATTTTCTCCTCAAACGTGAATAAATGTGATTAATTGTGATTATTTTGCCGTTAAAATGTGATTAGTTATTTGTTTTCATGGCGAATATTGACTTTTTGATAAGATTGTGATTTAATTATAATATAAAATTACGCGTTTGTCAACCCTTGCGCGTTATTAAAAAGAAAGGAATTTAAGGCTATGAAAACAAAAGCAGTCAGACTTTACGGAGCAATGGACATGCGACTTGAGGAGTTTGCACTGCCGTCAACGGGCAGGGACGAGGTACTTATTAAGGTGGTTACTGATTCTCTTTGCGCATCTACCTATAAAGCAGTTAAGCAGGGAAGTGCTCACAAAAGAGTACCGCCCGATATAGCGGAAAAGCCTATCATTATCGGTCATGAGCTTTGCGGTGAGATAGTAGAGGTTGGAGAGGATATCAAGGACAAGTGGAAGGTTGGACAGAAAATTGTCATTCAACCTGCCCTTAAGCTTGAAAGCGGCTACGACCCCGGTTATTCTTATCAGTACGTTGGCGGAAGTGCCACGTATGCACTCGTGCCTTCCATAGTTATGGAAAGAGGATGCTTGATCCCGTATGAGGGCGAAAACTTTTTCTCAGGCTCGCTCGTTGAATCTCTTGGTTGCGTTCTCCGTGGTTTCAAGGGCTTTTATCACACCGATTATTCAAATTACGTCCGCACGGACGGCGCGAAAAAGGGCGGCAGACTTGCGATTCTCGGCGGAGCAGGACCTATGGGTATAGGAGCTGTTGAGCTTGCTATCGGATACGCGGGAGTGAAGCAGATAGTAGTTACCGATTTGTCTGAGGACAGACTTGCCTGGGCGGCATCAAAGTGTACGCCCGAATTTGCCGCAGAGCATGGCTGTGAGCTGATATATATCAATACCGGCAAGATTGAGAATGCGGTTGAGACCCTTAATGAAATATCACACGGCGGATTTGACGACGTATTCGTAATGGTTCCCGTTCCCGCACTGTTCACTATGGCTGAGGAAATATGCTGTGAGGACGGCTGCGTAAACTTCTTTGCAGGTCCCGCTGTTCACAATATGCAGGGTTCTCTCAACCTTTACCGTGTGCATTATGACGGAATTCACGTTGTAGGTACTGCGGGAAGTATCCCCGAGGATACGGTTGACACCATTCGCCTGATTGAAGAAGGCAAGGTTGCCACGGGTGCTATCGTTTCCCATATTCTTGGTCTTAGAGCTGTTGCCGATACCATTTTGGCTATGGAAAGACCGAGCGGAGCAAAGAAGGTATGCTACTCGGAAATTGATATTCCCTTGATTGCCATTGACGATCTTGAAGAGCTTGGTAGGACAAATGAGCTTTACCGTGAGCTCGCCAAGATAGTAAAGGCAAACGGTGGGCTTTGGTGTACTGAGGCTGAGAAATATCTGCTCGCTAACGGTCCTAAAATATAAAAATATATATTGGAGAAGGAATTTGACATGAATATTATCACCGTCACGCTCAACCCCGCGTTTGATATGCACTGCTATACGGAAAACTTTCAGCCGTTTCATGAAAATCTTGCAAAAATAACTGCTTGTGAGGCAGGCGGAAAGGGAATCAATATTTCCCGTGCGCTTACCGTTAACGGAGTTGATAACGTTGCGCTTGCAGTTGTTGGAGAGGAAAACGAAGAGGCCTTTATCAAATCCTTGAGAGCTGATAAAATGGACGTTCGCTCGATTCGCTGGAGCGGCCGCATCCGTGAGAATATTACGTTACACACTAATAATGCTCCGGAAACGCGTATAAGCTTTTCAGGCTTTGTTGCCGATGATAGCCTTGTCGAGATAGTTGAAAAAGAGCTTGAGGTGTTGACGGACGGTGATACCGTACTTACATTTACGGGAAGAAACCCTGAGGGTGTAAGTATTGACGCTACAAAGGAAATGCTTAAGAAACTTAAGGCGCGCGGTGTTAAGATCATTATTGATTCCCGCTCGTTTGGTAAGGATGACCTTATTGACGTTGCTCCTTGGCTGATAAAGCCAAATGAGGAAGAGATAGCTATGTATACTGACGTGCCTGTCAATGACTTTGAAAGTGCCAAGAAAGCGGCAGAGGCTCTCAGGGCTGAGGGAATAGAAAACGTAATGATAAGTCTCGGTTCAAAAGGAGCAATGCTGTCATGCATTGATGGCTGCTATGTTGCGCACGCACCTAAGATCAAAGCTCTTTCAACCATTGGAGCCGGGGATAGTTCAATAGGTGGGTTTTGCGCTGCCGCAAAGCTCGGACTTTCCTACCCCGATATGTTGCGTTACGCCGTATGCTATGGGAGTGCCGCGTGCATGACGGAGGGAACTCGACCTCCTAAACGCGAGAGCGTTGAAAAGCTTCTTAATGAGGTTCAAATAACAAGTTTGTAATTTGTTTTTAATAGAATAAATTATCTCAGATGCATTTCTTTGACGCGTTATGATTATGTTTTTAGAGAATTGCTTTAAATAAGAAAAAGGGGCTGAGTCAAACGCTTTTAAGCAAGCGTATGACTCAGCCCTGATTCCTTAATTTTTTATCTTTTCATCAGATTTTCTTCACTCAAACTATTGACAAAGAGCCTTATTTTTCCATTTCGCCTGTGCGGACGGCTTCAAAGTCCTCCTCAAGCTCCTTTGAGGGTGCTTTTGTGAGAAGAGAGACCGCAACAATGCAAACAGAAGAGAAGATAAATGCGGGAAGCAGCTCGTAGATGGCAAATACGCCGCCCAAAGGGGCGAGCACCAGCTTCCAGAAAAATACCATGGCGGCACCGCCAACCATACCCGCGATCGCGCCGGGTTTGTTGATGCGCTTCCAGAAGAGCGAGAAGAGCATAAGGGGACCAAAGGTCGCGCCAAAGCCTGCCCACGCAAAGGAGACGATCTCAAAGATCACGCTTTTTTCGTCAAGCGCGATCAAAACACCGATGAGAGCCAGCACGAGAAGCGTAATGCGAGAGACCTTCATGACCTGCTTGTCGGTGGCAGACTTGCGGAAGATGCCTTGAAAGATGTTCTTTGAGAACGCCGATGCCGCGATCAGCAGATAGGAGTCGGACGAGCTGATGGTGGCGGCAAGGATACCCGCCATAACAAATCCCGCGAGGATGGGGGGAAGGAAAGATTCGGACATCGTGATAAAGATGTTTTCTGCGGCGGATTTTGTCAGATGTGCGTCGGGGAAGATCTGACGGCCGACAATGCCGATAAACACGGCAACCGTAAGAGAGATCACCACCCACACCATGGCAATGCGGCGGGAGCGTTTCAACTCGTTTTCGTGACGGATCGCCATAAAGCGCAACAGCACCTGAGGCATTCCAAAGTATCCAAGTCCCCATGCCAGCATCGAGCAGACAGAGAGAATGCCGTAGTCCGAAGCGGCACCAAAGAGGGGCTTGCCGGCTTCGGTAACGATCTGCTGACCGTTTCCGTCCGTTACGGGTGTGGCAAGACCGAAGAATTCCAAGAACCCGGGGATCTCCCGTGCGTTTTCAAACACACTGCCAAGTCCCCCAGCCTTCACTGTGCCGATGATCACGATCACAGACAGCGCCACGATCATCACGATCGCCTGCATAAAGTCGGAAACGCTTTCGGCAAGAAAACCGCCGAGGATCGTGTAAAGCAGGACAAACACCGCGCCAAGCACCAGCATCAGCTGATAGGGGGTGCCGAACAGGGTGGAAAAGAGCTTTCCGCAGGTGACAAAGCAGCTTGCGGCGTAGACCGTAAAGAAAATGAGGATAAACGCGGCGGCGAGGAACATGATGTGCTTGTTCTTTTCACGAAACCGATTGGAAAAGAATTCGGGCAGGGTAATGGAATTGTTTGCGCGCACGCTGTAGCGTCTCAACCGCTTGGAAACGATCAACCAGTTGAGATAGGTGCCCACCGCAAGCCCGATGGCAGTCCACGCGGCATCGGCAAGCCCGCACCAATAGGCAACCCCGGGCAGTCCCATGAGCAGCCAACCGCTCATGTCGGATGCCTCGGCACTCATGGCGGTTACCCACGGCCCCAGCGACCGTCCGCCGAGAAAGTAAGCCTCTGAGCTTTTGTTGGCGCGCTTGGCATACAGCGCACCGATTACAATAACAGCCGTCATATATACGATCATGGCGATCAAAATTTGTAATGAATCGTTCATGCAGGATCCTCCGATTTACATCTGCTTCACAAGGGAAACGATCTCGTTGTGAATTTCGGCGATCGGACGCGCGGCATCAACAACACATATGCGATCGGTGTTCTTCAGCGCGTCAAAAACTCCAAAGAAACGGTCTCTTACACGGCGCAAACGTTCTTCGTTTTCATAGATTTCATGCGTCACGCGCCCACGGTTGATGCGCTCCATGCTCTGCTCGGGTGTCAAATCAAGAAAGATACAAAGATCGGGGTGGCGGATCTCGGGGCAATCGAGGTTCATGCGCCATACCCAGTCCCCCTCGATCTCGCTGCCCTGATAGGCAAGAGAGGAGTAGTAATAGCGGTCGCAGATCACGTCAATGCCGTCGGCAAGCATTTTTTCAATGCCCGATACGGGGCTGACGTTGTGAAAGATGCGGTCGAGAACAAACAAAGCTGCCATTTCGCAAGCCGTACGCTTGGAAACACCGCCCAAGGCATCCCGAAGCAATCCGCCGCTTACCGATTCGGTAGGCTCTGCCGTGCGGAACACCAACCGCCCCTCGGCGCGTAATGCCTGCTCCAAAAGCTCGATCTGTGTGGTTTTTCCGGCGCCGTCTATGCCTTCAAATACGATAAAACGTCCGCGCGTCTTAGTTTGATCCGTCATGCTTTACACTCGCTTTCAATTCTTCAATTGCGGCGTCCAGACGCGCCAGCTCCTGCGCCACGGGGTCGGGAATGTGGATCTGGTCGAGGTCGTCGGAAAGCTTGACACCGCCGCGCCGTACCACCTTTGCGGGAATTCCCACAGCCGTACTGTTTTCCGGCACGGGGTGGAGCACCACGGCTCCTGCCGCGATCTTTGAGCCCGAGCCGATATATACAGGCCCCAACACCTTTGCGCCCGCACCTACCATTACGTTGTCGCCAAGCGTGGGGTGGCGTTTTCCAACGTCCTTTCCCGTGCCGCCCAGTGTCACACCCTGATAGAGCGTGCAGTGATCGCCGATCTCTGCGGTTTCACCGATCACAACGCCTGTGCCGTGGTCGATGAAAAAGTTCTTTCCGATTTTTGCGGCGGGATGGATCTCAATGCCGGTGAGAAATTTTGCGCCTTGACTGACGGCGCGCGCCGAAAAGATATGACCGTTTTGATAGAGCTTATGAGAGACACGGTGTGCCATAACGGCATGAACTCCCGAATAAAGCAGAAGGATCTCGGCACTGCTTTTTGCGGCGGGGTCACGTTCCTTTACCGTTTTGATCATGTCGGTCATTTCGGTTTGTACGTTATAGATCGTGCGAGCGATCTTTTTTTCAGCCTTGTGCCATGCGTCAATGGGTGACTTGAGGCGGAGCGGCTTTTGTTTCATGAGATCTACCTCCCAAAAGGAATTCTACCAATATTATACACATAAAAGGCGATTTTGTAAATACCTTTGCTGTATTATTTTTTTATATTTTTTCTGGATTTTTCCTGATTTTCTAAAAAAACTCTTGACAAGTCAAAAAAGGCGTGATATAATATGATATCTAAAAAAGGTCGGGATGGTTCCGTGCTGCGTTTTTTGCGGGTGGCGAAGAGTCCCGATTCTTTATTTTTTTCAAAAGGGAGGAGAAAAATGGAATTTTGGGAAACCTTGTGTGAAGTGCGGGAATATCTTGCCGATCCGCATATTATAACGGTGCTGGTGAGGATCTTTCTGGCGGCACTGGCGGGCGCTTTGGTTGGAATCGAGCGTGAGTATCACGGCCATGCGGCAGGCTTGCGTACACACATGTTGGTGTGCCTCGGAGCGGCATTGAGTGCCTTGATCGGGGTGCTTTTAAGCGTGGAAATGGCAGAAATGGGGATCAATTCGGATGCGCAACGTACAGGCGCGCAGGTTATGAGCGGCATCGGTTTCCTCGGTGCGGGTACCATATTGCTCAAAAAGGCGAATACCCGTATCACGGGACTGACAACAGCGGCAGGTCTTTGGGCAACGGCTGCGATCGGACTTTCGGTCGGCTACGGGCTCTACGAGGCGGCTTACGCAACGGTGTTGGTCGTTATGATCGCTTTTACGTGGGTTTCGCGTGTGGAATATCGCATGACGAGAAAGCGCCACCGTATTTTCGTTTATCTTGAGATCGACAGTGTTGCATCGGTGCGCCCCATGACGGAGCTCCTTTCAAAGGATTTCGGCGCAGTGGAGATGCAGGTCACCCCGCCCAGAAGCGGAAGTTCCCCTCACGTTGGAATCGAGGCATTGATCGCGATCCCGCCTAAGATCACGGTTGAGGAAAAGATCAAAAAGCTGCATAAGATCGATCATGTTGTGTTTGCTTTACATATCAACTGATTTTTTCTCTTTTGCCGAAAAAAATCGAAAATTTTTTGAAAAAAAACGCGCCGTGTGGTTGACAGCGGCGCGTTTTCATGGTATGATATAATATGAATAGATGTCAAAGGATATTTCGACATTAAATTTGAGCGGAGGAACAAAAATGGCAAACGAAAAAATGAACGACGCTCTTGCCCCCGAATTTGAGGAAGAGCTTGCTGTCGATTATTCGGAAGAAGCAATTGAGGCTTTGCGCGCGTCAATTGCCGACTTGGAAGAAAAAGAGAACGTACTGACCGAAAAGCTGGCAAAGGCACGCGAGGCAGGTCTTATTGAGCAGAGTGCGAGATGCCGTGCGCTTTTGCAGCGCGTGGTGGCGCTGAAGCTGCGCAAAAAGGATGAGTTGCGTGTTGCCGAGGCAAGATATCTTGCGGATGAGATCGATGGTTTTGCGGAGGATATGGAAAACGAGCTTGAGCCCTGTCCCGTTGTCGACGAGGCGGTTGCGGAAGGCTATAATCACCGCGCAAAATCCAAGAGATTGAAGCTGATCTCAAAGATCCTTCGCGGTATCACTTTGTTTGCGGGCACGGTGGGCGCGCTTGCTTATCTGCTGTTTACTCAGCCCGAGATCATGAATCTGCCGTTTGAATGGGTATATCTTGCGATCGACGGTGTTGCGATGCTGATCCTTTTGATCGTTTCGGCGGCAATCGGTGCTTCGGCAAAGACGCATGCGCGTATTGCCGACGAGATCGAGGCAGACTATCAGATCGAGCAGGAGCTCCGCGCGGAGCAGGAGAGAAACGAGCTCCTGTCTCTTGAAAACCTGGAGGCGGTTGCTGAGGCATACGCCATCGAGACCGCGGGTCCCAAGGTACAAAAGACTCCTCGCAAGATCGGCCCCGTAACCATTCCCGAGGTACCCGAAAAGGTGAAAAAGAACGTACATAAGGTCGTTCCCGTAGCGGCAGTTGCTACTGTTGCAGTAGCGGCGGCTTGTGCGGCATCCGCAAAAAAGAAAAAGGCGGAGGCAAAGCGCACCTCGGCGATTCGCAGAGACTTTTTCAATTGGCTGAGCTAAAGTAAAGGGGTAGAGGCTATGAACTACCGAAAATACCGCAATGCGGCAAAAACGATCTTTACCTTGACCTTTTTGTTTGCGTTGATCGCGGCAGGTGTGTACTGTACGCTGGCGTATTTTGATTTTACAAAAGAGATTCCCTTTGAATGGGAGTACCTTGCGGCACTTGGCGGAGTGGTTGCCGTGGCGATCTTTCTTGCCTTTTGGCTGTTTTGCATCAGTTGCAGCGTCAAAAAGCGTGAGGAGAAGCAAAACGAGCCCGAGGAGCAGATCATGGACGCGTGTGCCGAATATGCTGTCGAGCCCGAATATATCTATATTCAACAGCCGCCTTATATGCCCGAGCGCAATTTTTCGATGAGCGCGAATTTTGGAACAGGCAAGAAAAAGACGGATGGGGCAAGCGTAAAGCTACCGCCCGAAAAGCTGAAAAAGGTGGCATTGATCGCGATCCCTACCGCCGCCGTTACCGCGGTGGTTGCCGTGGCGATTGCGGCAAAGGCACGCAAAAAGCGCAAGGTCAAGCAGCTGCTCCGAGATTTGGAGCGCCTACTGGGTTGCCGAAAATAAAAAATGAAATAAAAAGGACGGAGAGCTGCTGTTTCGGTTGCTCCCCGTCTGATTTTTTGCTATGCGTTCCAAACCGAAAAACGCATCAATAAAACAGCCCTTGCAAAAAGCGCGCGGTGTCGGCTGACGGTGGGCAGAGCGGCAAGCGGTATTCGGCGGCGCACAGCCCCTTCATGGCGGCAACATATTTTACGGGGATGGGATTTACCTCGCGGAAAAGACCGTTCATTTGCGGTAGAAGCGCGCGCTGGCGTTGGGAGGCGGCACGGTATTCTCCCGCTTTGCAAAGGCGGCAAAGCTCTGCCATCTCCTTTGGTAAAATGTTGGAGCATACCGAGATCACACCGCTTCCGCCCAGCTTGTAGACGGCAACGGTTTGGTGGTCATTTCCGGAATACACATCAAGATCGTCTCCGCATTCGGCACAGAGTGCCTCTACGAGCTCAAGATCCCCCGATGCCTCCTTCATCCCCACAATGTTTTCGTGCTCTGCCAGTACACGGTAGTGCGTCATGGTTAGCTTAACTCCCGTGCGAGAGGGGACGCTGTAAAGGATCACGGGACAGGAGGCGGCTTCGGCTATCGTTTGAAAATGCAGGATCAAGCCACGATCCGATGCTTTGTTGTAGTAGGGAGTAACCGCCAAAAGCGCGTCGGCACCCGCTTCGCATGCGTATCGGGCAAGCTTTACGGCACGGTCGGTTGCATTGGAGCCGCACCCGGCTAAAAGCGGAACACGCCCCTTGATACGGTCTTTGGCGTATGCTACGAGATCGCGGTGTTCCTCCATGGAAAGGGTGGAGCCCTCGCCCGTGGTTCCCGCCACCAAAATCGCATCAATGCCGCTTTCGATCTGCCTCTCAATCAGTGCGCCAAGCGCCTCATAGTCGAGCATGCCCTTTGTAAACGGTGTGATCAACGCGGTTGCGGCGCCCGTAAAGATCGTTTTTTTATGGAGACTCATGTCAAACTCTCCTTTTCAAATAGGATGTTCATAAAAAAGCATTGCATTTTTTATGGATTTGTGTTATGATAATAAGGCAACACATTTGAAAATACTTCATTCACAGTATATGATGAAATGTGATAAAATGCGAAAGGATCTCAAAACAGATATGAGCCACGTGATCGTAAACAATAAGCCCGAAACAAATTTGAAGACCTCCGATTTTTACTATGACCTGCCCGAGGAGCTGATTGCACAGCACCCCGCTGAAAAACGCGACCACTCCCGCCTGATGGTGCTGGATCGTAAAAGCGGAACGGTCTCGCACCGTCACTTTTATGATATTCTCGACTATCTCCGCGAGGGTGACGTGCTGGTGGTAAACGATTCCAAGGTCATTCCCGCGCGGCTTTACGGACACGTGGAGGGCAGAGCGGAGGCAAAAATTGAGCTGTTGCTGTTGCGCCAACACGAGCTTGACACGTGGGAGGTTTTGGTAAAGCCGGGTAAACGCGCGCGCGTTGGCATGCGGCTGACCTTTGGCGAGGGAATGCTCACGGGAGAAGTGCTGGGGCTTGTTGAGGAGGGCAACCGCATCATTCGCTTCGACTACGACCGCGAAAAATACGCAAACATTTACGCCGTGCTACACGAGATCGGACTGATGCCCCTGCCGCCCTATATCACCGAGCAATTGCGCGACAATGACCGCTACCAAACCGTCTATGCGCGCACCGAGGGCTCGGCGGCGGCTCCCACGGCAGGATTGCATTTCACCCCTGAGCTGCTCGAGAAGATCAAAGCCAAGGGCGTTGCGATCGCACCCGTCATGCTCCACGTGGGGCTTGGCACCTTCCGCCCCGT
>JAFTXB010000130.1 GCA_017461825.1 Clostridia bacterium | reverse complement strand
TCGGTTAAGCGCTCGCTTCGTGTCTCTCTTTGCGGTTGGGGATGTGAAGCCACGCTGGACTTGCAAAGTGAAAAGAAAAAGCAAAGCTTTGCTTTGGTGGCACCAAAAGCCGATGCCCCCGTGGTGCTTGACAAGCGCGCTCGTTTTGGCAGATTCCGACACCTGCGGTTTTGTCTGCGTGACGCGGGCGAGCACCGCTCGCGTTGGTCGAGGCTGGCTTTGTATTCCAATTTATGATCGTTTGATCAAAAAATGAAAGGAGTTCTATGAACGATAACACAACACCCGCATGGCAGCTTTTTGAAGCGGGAAAAGAGTACAAACGCCGTATCGGGCTTTACGAAACGGTACGGCGAAACGAACGGTTTTATCGGGGAGACCAGTGGCACGGAAGTGAAAGCGAGCTGCCCCGCCCCATATTCAATATCATCAGAAGAATCACCGATCACCTGGTCTGCTCGGTGGTTCCCGGGGATCTTTCGATCCGCTATACAGACGACAAGCTCCCCTTTTTGGACAGCGCCTCCAAAAGAAGCAAGGTGACCGAGGGAATCGGGATCCTCAACCGAAATGCCTCCTATCGCTGGAAGCGCGACAATATGCAAGCACTGGCATACAAGGCATTGCTCAATGCCGCGATTTCGGGCGACGGCGTATTTTACTGCTGGTGGGACGGCGATATGCGTGACGGCCAACCCTTTTCGGGAGATGTACGTACCGAGCTTGTGGACAACACCGATCTGTTTGTTGCGGACGTAAACAGCACAGACCTACAAAAACAGGAATATGTGATTCTTTCGGGGCGCGCGACCGTATCCTCACTTCGCCGCGAGGCACGTGAAAACGGGCTGAGTGAGCGCGAAGCACTCCGCATTGTGGGCGACGGAAACAATGACGCATTTGCAGGAGAGCCTGCTTCTATTGAGTTGAGGGGCTCCGAAAAGGCAACCTATCTGATCCGCTTTTTCCGCGAAGACGGTGAGGTGGTGTTTGAAAAATCGACCCGCGACTGCCTGATCAAGCGCGTGCGTACAGGATTGAAATACTACCCGGTTGCCTACTTTAACTGGACACCCGCCAAAGGATGCTTTCACGGAAATGCGCCTGTCAGCGACATGATCGCCAACCAAAAATACATCAATACTGCGTATGCGATGGTAATGAAGCACATGTATGACACCGCCTTTTCGAAGGTGATCTATGACAAGTCGCGCATTCCCGAATGGTCCAACGAAGTGGGCGAGGCAATTGCGGCAATGGGCGGCGGAAATGTTGCCGACGCGGTTTCGGTTGTTGGTGTTGGAGAAATGCAGGCAGGGTATCTCGATTTGATCGACAACGTGATCGAAACCACAAAAAAGATGATGGGTGCGACCGATGCCGCACTGGGCGATGCCCCCGCTAACAATACCAGTGCTCTGCTCGTTTTGCAACAGGCATCGATGCTTGGGCTGCGTCAAGTCGGTGCGGAATTCCGCCGCGCAATCGGTGAATTGGCATCGATCTGGGCAGACATGATCTGCACCTACTATCCCCCCGAGCGCTTGCTTGTAACGATTGGGGAGGATGGGCTCATTGCCGAGCATACAGACTATGCGTTGATGCGGGAAGAGTTGCTTCGCGCCGGTGTGGATGTGGGGCAGGTGGACAGTTATTCGCCCGCCGTTACCGTCAATCTACTTGACAAGCTGCTTGCCGACGGATACCTTGATATACGCCAATATGTGGAGCTTTTGCCCGCCGGAAGCGTTAGCGACCGTGATTCGATCCTGAAACATCTCAAACCGAAGGGAGAAGAAAACAATGGATGAAATGATGCTTGAAGAAGCGCGTGAAGAGCCTTTATGCGAATCCGAAGGGAACGACTTGCAAAGCGATGAAGAATCGATCGGCGAAGAAGTCCCCATCACGCAACAGGCACCCCAAGAAAACGAATCTGTTGCGGATGCCCCCACCGAAGCACAAAGCTCGACGGACGACTTGCTTGCCGAAATCACGCGGATTCGTGAAGAGCTTGCACGACGCGACTAGATGAAAGAACGCATTGCAAAAGAGGGCGAAGAATTCCGCTCGCTTTACCCCGGAACAGACATGCAGACTCTGCCCGACAGCGTTTGGAATGACGTGAAGCGCGGAATCCCGCTTGCTGCCGCCTATGCGCTTGCCGAACGCAGACGCTATTGCACCGAGCAAAAGGCGCTCGAATATAATAAAGAAAACCTTAAACGCTCATCCGGCTCCCTGGAGCCGACCGAGCCCGACTACTATTCCCCCGCAGAGGTGCGCGCCATGTCGCAGAATGAAGTGCGCGCCAACTATGACAAAATTATGCGTTCCATGCAAAAATGGCGTTAAACGCATTCTCATACTAATCTCAAAATAAAATATTGATTTTTGTCAGAAAACTTTTGAATAAAGTTATACTTGGCGCCAGCGCCAAGACACGTGATTTGCTACGCAAATACACGTCCGACACCTTTCAAAACTTTCAAAAAAGGTTAATTGGATATTGTGGGAGGTTGAGTACTGTTCCTTGTTTTTTGACAGTATGGGATGTTTGATCGCTTTATCCAAACAATAGCTCCCGCTACCATTTTGGGACCACTAACCCAAAATGGGCTCCCAAATAAAGCTCTATATTTTAATCAGAGATTAGTATCAAGAATAAAAAATATTTTCATAAAAATTTTTAATTAAAGAAAGGAATTTATTATTATGGCTATCAGAAACTTTATTTCCACCGTTTGGAGCGAAAATCTTTATCAGGCACTTGACAAACAGTACATTGCGGTTTCCAACTGCAACCGCGAATATGAGGGAGAGATCCGTGAAAAAGGCAGCACTGTCCGCATTTGCGGTCTCGGAGACGTAACGGTTTCGGACTACATCAAAAATATTGACATGAGCACCCCCGAAACACTTTCCGACAATGTTCGTGAGCTGTTGATCGACCAGGCAAAGTATTTCAACTTCCAGATCGACGATATCGACCGCGCACAGTCCAGCCCCCGTTTGATGGAAGCCGCTATGAAAAACGCGGCAAGCGCATTGGCGGATGACGCCGACCGCTATATCTACAGCCTTTGCGACAACGCAGGGACCAAGATCAACGAGACTGCCGTGAGTGCCGACAACATTATCGGTCTGTTGATCGATGCCCGCACCAAGCTGTTCTCCAACAACGTTTCCGATCCTCACGACATTGTGTTTGAGGTCACGCCCGAGATTGCAGGCATGATCCTCAAGGCAAAGGTCAACCTCAATGCCGACGGCGGTGCGGTGCTGGAAAACGGTTGCATCGGCAGTATCGGCGGCTGTAAGATCTTTGTCTCCAACAACGTCCTGCGCGAGGAGACCGAGACCGGCTATGACCACAAGTGTATTGCGAGAACCAAGCGCGCCATTGCCTTTGCTGAGCAGCTCTCCGAAATTGATGCATACCGCCCTGAGCTTCGCTTTGCCGATGCCGTGAAGGGCTTGCACCTGTACGGCGCAAAGGTGGTTTACCCCTCCGAAATGGTACTGCTCAACCTGAGCATTGCAAACTGAGAGGACACACATGACCTACCGTGATTTGTTTTTGACTGCGGTTGGAATGACAGGTGAGGAGATCGACGGCGGTGAAATTGGCGATTACGAAGACTGTGCCCCCTATCTTTTGGCAACCTTTTGCCGTGAGTGCGCCGCGATCGATGCCAGATACCGCACCGCGCACAGCTTGGGAACCTCAACCGTTCCCAAGGGGGCATGCGTTGACATGGAGGATGAATTTCCGCTGTGCGACGCATTGACCCCTGCCGCATCGTACTACCTTGCCTCGATGCTGGTAGCGGATGAAAATGAGGAGCTTTCGGATCGGTTCTTTACACTCTACACCGATGCCATTTCCGCGATCGTCTCAACACTCCCTGCCTCGTGCGCTCCCATTGCCGACTGCTACAGACTTTTGAAATAAATTAAAAAAGGGTTGTTACGCAATTTCGTGTAACAACCCGGTTTTTTATTTGATTTTTAAAATGGCTTCTTTGATCTCGCCCATACTGTAGCCATAGCGCGCAAGACCTGCGATCATGCGGTGGCGCTCGGCGGGGGCGGTAGGAATATCCCGATACTTTTTCATTATCAATTGCGCACAGTTCTCTGCAAAATCGATATCTTCGAGCAGTGCGTCAAGCCCCGATAAAGCATCCTTATCGAACCCCTTTGACCATAGGTGGGCGCGGATGCGTGCGGTTCCCCATAATTTGCGCAAGCATCGCTCTACCTCGCATTCCATATCATTTTGCTCGTTGATAAGCCCTTTAGCCTTTAAAATTTCGGAAGCCTTCTCTGCCGTTTCACGGTCATATCCTCGGCGGCTGAGCTTTTGGGTAAGCATACGCGCCGAATTGGCGCTGTAGGAAAGAATCCCTTCGCCTCGCCTGACAGCAGAATAGACCTTGGCAGCAGACTCCAATATCTCATACTTCTCAAGTGTGAGGATTCCTCGCGCGGGCTTAAGTTCACAGTATTGCTCGGTGGAAATGACCAGCCTTTTTTGCTCGCTGTGAGCCTCATCGGCGATCTTCAATGTGAGCGCGACCTCGGCACCCTCGTTTTGTGCCCTCAAAGATGTCAGCGTGATGGAAAATCCGTTTGGAAGAGGGTTACTCATTCATCGGCACCGTCGAGATTGAGATCGAAGCCGTCACCGTCATCCTCGTCCAGTTCAAATTCATCATCGGTATCGTTTGGCAATTGTGCCTGATCGCTCATGGCACGCACCTTGTTCTCGATCTCCTGCATAAGCTCGGGATTTGCCTCGACCAGCTTGCGGACGTTCTCCTTACCCTGTCCGATGCGTTCCCCATTATATGAAAACCATGATCCGCTCTTTTTGATAATTTCAAGATTGATGGCAAAATCCAGCACCTCGCCCGAACGCGAAATACCCTTGCCATAAAGAATATCAAATTCGGCTACGCGGAACGGCGGTGCAACCTTGTTTTTGACGATCTTGCACTTTACATGGTTTCCGTAAATATCGTTGCCGTCCTTGAGCTGGTCGGTCTTTCTGACATCGATACGAACCGACGCAAAAAATTTAAGCGCGCGTCCGCCGGGGGTGGTTTCGGGGTTACCGTACATAACACCGACCTTTTCGCGGATCTGGTTGATGAAGACCACAACGCACTGGCTCTTGGAGATAACACCCGACAGCTTTCGCATTGCCTGCGACATCATTCTTGCCTGAACGCCGACGATCGACTGTCCCATATCGCCCTCGATCTCCTGTCTGGGAACGAGTGCCGCGACAGAGTCAACGATAATGGCATCTACAGCACCCGACCGTGCCAGCGCCTCACAGATCTCGAGCGCATCCTCTCCGCAATCGGGTTGAGAAACGAGCAGATCGTTGATATCCACACCAAGTGCTTTGGCGTAAATGGGATCGAGTGCGTGCTCGGCATCGATAAAGGCTGCTGTTCCGCCCGACTTTTGTACCTCGGCAAGGATATGGAGAGCGACGGTTGTTTTACCCGAAGATTCGGGGCCAAAGATCTCAACGATTCGACCGCGCGGAATACCGCCGATGCCAAGCGCGAGATCAAGAGACAGCGATCCTGTATGAACTGCCTGCACCTCCATGTGGCTGTTCTCACCCAATTTCATGATAGAGCCCGCTCCAAAGTCGCGCTCAATCTGCTTCAGTGCGGTTGCCAGCGCGCTTTTCTTTCCTTCCGCGTCAAGGTTGGTTGGAGCGGGTGCCTTTGTCTTTTTCGGTGTTGCCATAATGTATAATCCTTCCTGATTCGATATTGATTGCTTTTATTATACCTCACTCTGCACGGTTTGTCAAGCCTTTTTTGAAATATATTTTTCCGTTTTTGGGATTTTAAATTTGACTTTTTGTTTTAAAGAGTTCAAAATATATTTTTTCATTCCAAAAAAGGAACGCAAACAAAAGAAATGTGATAAAAAAAGCGAACTCAGGTTACTGACAAACCTTTCTTGAAACTGCGTTTTTTGGCGTTTTTTTCTATAAAATGTTCGATAACAGTTGACAATTGTTTTTTTTTATGTTATAATAACACGATGATGTTTACTTGTTAACATAATTCGACACCGAAAGGAGAGCTGTTCCGATCCCGATGGAATCACAACAACGTTTCTATATCTTTACGCAATTGATCGACGGTGTTCATAAGTGCATTCATAAATTAAAACTCGATACCGCGCCTTATCTGGGAGTAAAAAGTGTTCATATCTTTTGGGTCTATGAGCTTTATATGCATCCCGAAGGCTTGACCGCCGCGGAGCTTGCCTCACGCAGTATGATCTCACGCTCTCTGATCTCACGCGAGATCGAAAGTCTGCAAGCGGACGGTTATATCGAGATCCATGAAACCGCGCACGGCAAACGAAAAAACTATAACTCACACATTACGCTGACCGAAAGTGGGAGAGCTTTGGCGCAATCTATCACAAAAGAGGCGTTGGCGGTACAAGAAGGCGTTCGTGCGGGGATCAGCGATGAGGAGCTTGCCGCTTTTTACGCCACTTTGGAAAAACTTTATGAAAATATTAAAAAAGTTACTTTAGAGCGAGAGACCTCCGACCACTTGAACGGTACACAAAACAGTACTGCTCTTTTGCCTCGGAAATAAAACAAAAAGCTTGACAAATATTGACAAACCGCCCATTTGGGTATATAATAATGTTGAAAATAGTTTTTAAACCACATTTTGAAGTTTTCAACATTTCTTTGATTACGAAAACAAAAATGACAGGAGAACTATGATGAGAGATTTCGTGATTTTGACAGACTCCTCCGCAGATCTGACGGTGGAGATGTCGCAGCAGCTTGGAATCCGCACCATTCCGCTTGAGGTTATGGTAGACGGTGAAGAGTCCATGACAAACGACAAGGTTGACACCAAGGAGTTTTACGCAAAGCTGCGTGATAAAAAAACGGCAAAGACCTCGGCGGTGAGTATCGACCGCTTCCTCGGTATTTTTGAAGAGCCCGTGAAAGAAGGCAAGGATATTTTGTACCTCGGCTTTTCCTCGGGACTGAGCAGCACCTACAGCTCGGGGGCTGTGGCAGCTCGCGAAACCATGGAAAAATACCCCGACTGCAAGATCCTCACGGTGGATACGCTTTGTGCCTCGATGGGACAGGGATTGATCGTGTACCTCGCCGCCAAGAAAAAGGCGGAGGGTGCCGATATTGAAGCGGTGCGCGACTATGTGGAATCGATCAAGCTCAATCTGTGCCATTGGTTTACGGTTGATGATCTGTTCTTCCT
>JAFTXB010000129.1 GCA_017461825.1 Clostridia bacterium | reverse complement strand
TTGGACAGGTATTCCTTCAAGCAAGGTTATTGAAAGTGACCTTAAAAAGCTTTCAAAGCTTGAGGAAACCCTCAAAAGCAAGGTTATCGGTCAGGATGATACCTCGGGCATGACTGTAACAGCAATGAAGGCAAAACTACGCCGTGTGCAGAATCTCGGCATGGTCGTGATTGACTCTCTCGGATTGATGCAGGGCGACGGACACAAGGACAACCGTGTGCAGGAGGTTTCGGAGATCTCGAGGTCACTCAAGATCATGGCAAAGGAATTGATGGTCCCTGTTATTTGCTGCGCGCAGCTGTCGCGTGGTCCCGAGGGGCGAACCGACAAAAAACCGATGCTTTCCGACCTGCGTGACTCGGGCGCGATCGAGCAGGACGCCGATACGGTTATTTTTCTGTACAGAAGCGAATACTATAAAACCGACGGCGCTCCAAGTGATCAGAACACCAGCATGGCAGAGGTCATTATCGCAAAAAACCGCCACGGCTCAACGGGAACGGTCAATATGGGCTGGAACGGTCAGTTTACCAAATTTGTTACCATTGATAAGGAGCAGGAGGCACCCTGATGCCAAAACAAACAGAATGGAGCCCATGGGAGATTGCGACACCGCAGGAGCTTGCGGATGTTCCAAAGGATACGCCTGTTTTGTTGGCGTTTTCGGGCGGTGCAGATTCACGCGCTTTGTTGCATATACTGGCAGAGCAGGCGGCGCGCAACGGATTTTCGCTGACTTTGGCACATGTCAACCACGGCATTCGCGGTGATGAGGCATTACGCGACCGAGATTTTTGCGTGGAGACTGCTGCTCGGTACGGTGTGGAGCTGTGTCTTGAAGAGGTTGATGTTCCGACGCTTGCCGCGATGCACGGTACAGGGCTTGAGGAAGAAGCACGGAGTGTGCGCTACAGTTTTTTTGAAAAACTTATGCGTGAGCGGTCGATCCCCTTGCTCGTTACGGCACATCACGCCGACGATCAGCTTGAAACGCTTTTGTTTCGGCTTTGCCGTGGAACGGGCGCAAAGGGGCTTTGTGGAATATCGCCTGTGCGTACCTTTTCGGATGTAGGCTATTTGGCGCGCCCTTTGCTTACTGTCAGGCGGTGTGATATTCTTGATTTTTGCCGCACGGAGCATTTGGCATATGTTGTTGACAGTACAAATATGGACACGGCATATGCACGCAACCGCATTCGCACCGAAGTTGTTCCCGTGCTTGAATCGCTGTTTGACGATCCGCAACGGCGTGCGGCGGCGCTTTCTGAGGGATTGCGCGAGGATGAAGCGTATCTTTCTTCTCTTGCCGAGCAGTTTTTGTCACGGATCAAGAGTGATGAGATCCCGATCGCGGCACTTTCCGAGATGGCAAAGCCGGTTATCCGTCGTGTTTTGATGCGGTGGACGATCAAAGGAACCGGGTATTCCCCCGAGCGTGTTCATGTGGAGGCGTTGATGCATTTGATCGAATCAGCCAATGTTCGTGGGGAGGTTGCGTTACCGGGAGGGTACACCGCCGAGATTGAAAATGGAAAGCTGATGTTGGTTTACGGGAAGCGAGAGACGGAGCCCTACCGGATTGCGTTTTGCGAGGGAAATACCGTGATATCGGATGCAGGGGTTTCCATTTCTGTGGAAAAACTTTCCGAATGTACAAAAATTAACAATTTATCTATACAGACAGGTATAATTTTATATTTAAAATCTGATATAATGAAAAGTAGTCTTTTTTGGCGCTCAAGACAGGAGGGCGATCTCTTGTTCAAGGGCGGAATGCATCGCAAATTGAGGAGGCTTTACCGAGACGCGGGAGTTTCACCGCGTATGCGAGACCGTATCCCGTTGCTTTGCGATGGAGATGGGATCGTTTGGGCACCTTTCATTGGAGTTCGCGACGGCCTTGCAATTGATGGAGACGCTTATCAAATACACATAAAAACAGTTTGAGGAAAGATACTATGAATAATAAGATGAACCGGGATATTGAATACGTATTAGCAGACCGTGAGCTGCTCGGCGACATCTGTGAAAAGCTTGGCAAGCAGATTACCGAGGATTACCGTAACAGCGAACATCCGTTGGTGTTTGTTATTGTATTGAAAGGATCTGTCTATTTCGCTGCGGATCTGATCCGTTGTATCCCTCTGCCGTGCGAGATGGAATTTATGAAGGTATCCTCCTACGGTGCGGGAACCGAGACCTCGGGCTTCATTCAAGTACACTTGGATTTGAAGCGAGACATTACCAATTGCGATGTGATCATTATCGAGGACATTATCGATAGCGGCAGAACCCTTGAAAAGCTTTCACATCTTTTGGAGGACAGAGGTGCGCACAGTGTGAAATGCTGTACGCTGTTCGACAAACCCGAGCGACGTCAGGTCGATCTGAATGCCGATTACGTTGGAATGCGGATCCCCGACGAATTTATCGTGGGCTATGGCTTGGACTACGATGAAAAATATCGCAATCTGCCGTATGTTGGCGTACTCAAGCCTTGTGTTTACAGTAAATAATAAAGAAATATTTTATTAAGCATTATAAAGCTTTATCAAGAATAACGGAGGAATCAATGAAGAAACGCAATTTTCTGTCAGAGATCCTGTTCTGGTTGATTTTGATTGGCGTGATCGTGGTGCTTTTGACTACACTCTTTTCGGGTGACAGCGCGGAAGAACCTTTGACATACGATGACGTGATCAAATATTTTCAAAACGAACAGGTAACCGAACTGACCGTAACACCCAAAAACGAATTAAAGATGACGATCATGGAAAACGGAACACCCAAAACCGTGACATATAAGCTGAAGAGCTTTGAAATGTTCCATGAAGATCTCGGACCTACCGTTCAAGCACAGGTTGAAGCCGGTATTATCACCCATTATGAGCCCGAGCCTGCGGCAACGATTCCGTTCTGGCTTAATATTCTGCCTTGGGTTTTGGGAATCGTCATTATCGTGATCATTTATGTGGTAGCGTTTAATTCGATCAGCGGTAAAAACGGAAAATTCAACTCGTTTGGCAAGGCTCGCGTCAAGGTTCCAAATGCCAACGAAAAGAGCAAGGTGCTTTTCCGCGACGTGGCAGGTGCCGACGAGGAAAAGGAAGAACTGGTGGAGATCGTTCAGTATTTGAAGGATCCTGCAAAATTTACCAAGCTTGGTGCAAAAATTCCTCACGGTGTTTTGTTAATGGGCCCTCCCGGTACGGGTAAGACCCTGCTTGCAAAGGCTGTCGCGGGAGAGGCGGGGGTTCCGTTTTACTCGATCTCGGGTTCGGACTTTGTGGAGATGTATGTTGGTGTCGGTGCCTCACGTGTGCGCGATCTTTTTGAGACGGCACGCAAGTCGCCCGCATCGATCATCTTTATCGACGAGATCGATGCCGTTGGGCGCCACAGAGGCGCGGGCCTTGGCGGCGGACACGATGAGAGAGAGCAGACTCTTAACCAATTGCTGGTTGAAATGGACGGTTTTGGCTCGCACGATGGTATTATCGTTATGGCGGCAACCAACCGCCCCGATATTCTTGATCCTGCATTGCTTCGTCCCGGGCGTTTTGACCGTCAAGTAACCGTCAACTATCCCGATATGAAGGGCAGAGAGGAGATCCTCAAGGTTCACGCACGTAACAAGCCGCTTGAATCGGACGTGGACTTCCGCAAGGTAGCACAGTCCACGGTCGGTTTTACAGGTGCCGATCTTGCGAACCTACTCAATGAGGCTGCATTGCTGGCGGCAAAGAAAAATAAGACTTTGATCGGGATGGAGGACATTGACGATGCCTATATGAAGTCGTTGCTGGGTCCTCAGAAGAAATCTCGCATCCGCACCGAGAAGGAAAACAAGCTCACTGCCTATCACGAGGCGGGGCATGCGGTGGTTTCGCATTTTTGCAAGAATACCGATCCTGTGAAGCTGATCACCATTATTCCCGCAGGAAGAGCTGGCGGTGTTACGGTCAGCCGCCCCGAGGAAGATACCAATTATTATACCAAGGGCGGTATGCTTGACCACATTCGCATGAGCCTTGGCGGCCGTGTTGCAGAAGCATTGATCATGGATGATATCTCTACAGGCGCTTCAAGCGATATTCAACAGGCAACCGAAATGGCGCGTGGCATGGTTACGCGGTACGGTATGAGTGAAAAGCTGGGTACGGTGCTCTATGGTTCTGGTCATTCTGAAGTCTTCCTTGGACGTGATTATGGCACGGGTAAGGATTATTCCGAGCAAACAGCGGCTTCGATCGATGCAGAGATTCAACGTATCATCGGAGAGTGCTACAAGGATGCCGAATCGATCCTATCCGAGCATATCGACAAGCTACACTTTGTGGCGCAGTATCTCTTAAAGCATGAGACCATGGACGGTGATCAATTTGCTGCCGCTATGAAGGACGGTGCTACCGAGGAAGAACTTGATGCGATTGCCGCGGAAAAAGCAGAAAAGAGCAGAAAGGCTAACGAGGAACGCGCGAAGCGCAACGCTGAAGAACAGGCAAAACGCGAAGCTGAGGAGAAGGCAAAGCTGGAAACCGAACAGCAGAGTGCGGTGAACGAAGAGCATGGCGAAAATTCTGACAGCGATAAGAGAGAATCATAAACAATAAAAAACGAAAGGGAACCTCGAAATGGGGCTCCCTTTCCTTAAAAAAATATACCTTTTCCTATTATGTTAGAAAGGAGAATTGATGAAATACTATGGCAAATGAAAAAAGAGATTATTCCAAGATCACACCCGAGATCGAGCGATTGGCACGGCTTTGTGTAGAAGATTCACTGATCGAGCCTGCTATGTATACCGATTATGAGGTGCTTCGGGGATTACGCGACAAAAACGGCAAAGGTGTTCTCACGGGACTGACAGAGATATCTGAGATACAAGCCTTCAAAAAAGAAGGGGATCGTGAGATCCCATGCCTTGGAAAGCTGTTTTACCGAGGGTACGATGTGGAGGATCTGGTATCGGGGTTTATTACCGACAAGCGATTTGGATTTGAAGAGGTTACGTATCTGCTGCTGTTCGGCAAGCTTCCCACTCATGCGGAGCTGGAGGCGTTTTGCGCGCTTCTTGCCGATTATCGTTCCTTGCCTACGTCATTTGTTCGAGATTTGATTATGAAAGCACCGAGTGAAAACATGATGAACTCAATGGCGCGCAGTGTTTTGACGATGTATTCCTATGATCGCAATCCCGATGATACTTCGGTGCAAAATGTTCTAAGGCAGTGCTTACAGTTGATCGCGACCTTTCCCATGATGGCTGTTTACGGCTATCAAGCTTTTGATTACTATATTGACGGTAGTCAAAGCTTTTTTATTCACGAGCCCGATCCAAGGCTTTCCACTGCGGAAAATTTGTTGCACATGCTGCGCATTGACAGCAAATATACAAAGCTTGAGGCGCGTATTCTTGATCTTGCGTTGGTGCTTCACGCGGAGCACGGAGGCGGAAATAACTCCACCTTTACCACCCATGTAGTCACCTCGTCCGGAACCGATACCTATTCTGCTATCGCGTCGGCGTTGGGATCACTCAAGGGGCCAAAGCACGGGGGTGCCAATATCAAGGTTTGCAAAATGTTTGAGGATATAAAAGAGAATGTTAGGGATTGGCACGATCGGGAGGAGATCGAGGCATATCTTGTGAAGCTGCTACACAAGGAAGCATTTGACCGCACGGGCTTGATTTACGGTATTGGCCACGCCGTTTATTCGATATCCGATCCTCGCGCGACTGTTTTGCGCAGATTTGTCAAAAAGCTGTCCGAGGAAAAGAAGATGACCGAGGAATACGCGCTTTATGCAGCTGTAGAAAAGCTTGCTCCAAAAGTGATCGCGCGCGAGCGGAAGATGTACAAAGGTGTCAGCGCAAATGTCGATTTTTATAGCGGATTCATCTATGAAATGTTGGGACTGCCCACCGAGCTGTATACACCGATCTTCGCCATTGCGCGCATTTCCGGTTGGAGTGCGCACCGACTGGAGGAACTGATCAATGGAAGTAAGATCATTCGTCCTGCCTATTTAAACGTACAACCGAGACGCCAATATATTCCTCTTGAAAAACGGGAAGAAATGTAAAAAAACGCCGCAGATCAAACAAAAAAGATCTGCGGCGATATTCTTTGTGCGTGGATAAAAGATTACTGATTGATCAGTTCTCTGAGGCGACAGATCCGTTTATAGGCTTCTGTCAGATATTCCTCATCGGTCATAGCGAGATAGCGGTCGTTGGTGTGCTTATCACCCTTGTTGCCCCGCACCAGCTCAAGCATTAAAACGCCGTTGTAGCCATATTTTTTTAAACGCGCCGCGACGTTTTCCATGTCTACGATGCCGTCAAAGGGAAGCATGTGTGAGTCGTCGTGCCAAAAGATCGATCCGTCCGGCGAAGTGATGCCCATATTGCTATTGATGTGAGTATAGATCAAACGCTCTCCAAATTCCGCAAGCAGATCGCGTCCGTGATTGTAGCAGAGTTCGTGACCTGTGTCAAGGCAAAAGCCGACTGCGGGATGATCCCATAGCTCTTTCATCAGCCGTCGCAGCTTGTTTTCACCTTCAAGATTTTCAAGGGCGATCCGCACGCCCTTTTCTTCGGCATGGTCGGCAAGACGGCGAAAACGTTCCAAGCCAATTGCGGTAGGCTCCGATTCGTGGTCGGCAAAGCCGATCCATGGGTGTATGACCGAAATCGGAATATTAAAAGCGGCACAAGCATCAATACAGTCGATTTGCTCACGCATGGCATCTTCTCCGTCAAGCGTATCAAACCACAGTTCTCTATTCTTTTTAAACGGTGCATGAATCGACGAATAAACCAAGCCGTGTTTGGCGATCAAATTTGCCAAACGGTTTATTTCGGCAGGGGGGCCAAAGGCGGTAAAGGTTGCGTCAAATCCGAGATTTGCGATCATGGGGATCGCCTCATCAACCGACATACCAAGCCCGCCGGAGGCGTCAAGTCCAATCATTTGTGTGCTCATAGTCTGCTCCTTTTGAATTTTGTCATGGATATTGTAGCACAAAATGGTGGGTTTGTCAAGAACGGTTATATTTTTTGTGAAAAAATGCCGATTTTCTTGCATTTTAATCTTGCAATTGGTAACGTTTTTTGGTATAATAATAAAGTATGGGTAAAAAGGAGGGAGATAGTCGTGTTTTCGCATCGGCTTTCATATCGGGATGCGCTGGTATCGGCGGTGGTTCTTTTGATTGCTTTGCTGCTTTTGGCGATTCCTCTTATGACTACCCGAGCGGGAGAATGGCTTGTTGTGATAACACCCGAGGAAACATTTTCCTATCCGCTCTCACGGGACACTTCCTTTGAGGTCTCTTCGCGCGGTATTACGCTTTACATTATGATCGAGGGCGGTGCGGCATTTGTCAAGGAAAGCAACTGCCCCGATGGAGTATGTATTGCAAGTCATGCCGTTTCCAAAAATGGTGAGACGATCCTTTGTGCGCCCGCGGGGGTGACGCTTACGGTGAGGGGAGGCGACGGCGATGTCGATCATGTTGCGGGATAGCCGCACCAAACGGCTATGCCTTGACGCAATGTTGCTCGGCGTGGCATTGATGCTTTCTTACCTTGAAACACTTTTGCCTTTGGGGGCGATTGTGCCGCTCCCCGGTTTTCGCTTGGGGCTTGCCAACCTTGTGGTGGTGGTAGTGTTTTGTTTGATCTCACCCATTGATGCACTTGTCGTTTCGGCGATGCGGATTTTGATCATGGGGCTTTTGTTTGGCTCGGTCACATCGCTCTATTTTTCTGCATTGGGCGGACTATGCTCGTTTTTGATGCTTTTTTTGCTGTCAAAGATCGGGCGCGGTTGCAGTTATTTCGGTGTTTCGGTGCTTTGCGCGGCAGCGCATAACACAGGACAGATCATAGCGGCAGTCACTCTGTTCGGTGTGTCTCTTATCCCATCCTATCTGCCGGCGCTTCTTATCGCCTCGGTGATCTATGGCGGTATTGTGGGAAGTTTGCTGAACCTTTGCATGCCGCGCTTATCTGCTCTTTTTGAGGGGAGGGGATTGCGATGAAGCGAACTCTTCTCGTTTTACTTACTTTGGCAACATTGCTGTCCATTTGCGGTTGTGGCAATGGGGGGCGATCTACCACCTTCTTTTTGATGGATACAAGTATCACCGTCACACTTTATACAAATAACGGCGTGCTTGCTGAGGATATTTTTGCCGAGTGCCGTGAGATCCTTGTCGAATACGATTCTCTTTGGTCACGCACGAAGCCGGAAAGCGATGTTTCCAAGTGGAATGATTCCGAAAATGGGGACGTGACGCTTGACGTGCGAACACTGTCACTTTTGCAAACGGCATTGGCTGTCAGTGAGAACACCGACGGCGCTTTTGACGTGACAGTAGCACCTTTTGTTGAGCTTTGGAGTGCATGTGAGGCAGACGGACGTCTTCCGCTTGAGGAAGAATTAGAGGCGGCTTTTACCTTGACGGGTTATGAAAAGCTGACCTTGACCGACACCTCACTGAAAAAGCCTTTCGCCAATATGAGGATCGATCTCGGCGGCATTGGAAAAGGAGCGGCGATCAAGGCTTTGATAGCTTATCTTGAGACCAGTGGCGTTGAAGGGGGATTGGTATCGTTTGGCAGTAACGTGGCGGTATTTGGCGCAAAACCCGATGGTGCGGAGTTTCGTGTTGCCTTGCGCGATCCTAAGGATGCGGGCGGAACAGTTGGTGTTATGACCTTACAGACGGGGGAGATCTTGTCTGTGTCGGGGGATTATGAGCGTTTTGTGATGATCGATGGGATAAAGTATCACCACTTGCTTGATCCCGAGAGCGGCTATCCTGCCGAAAAAGGGCTTGCGAGCGTGGCTGTGATTGCTCGGGACGGAGCCTTGGCGGATGCGCTTTCCACGGCACTTTTTGTCATGGGACGGGATGCCGCTATGGCATTTTATGAATCGGGTATATATGCGTTTGAGGCGATCCTTATCGCTCAGGACGGAAGTATTGATGTAACGAAAGGTTTTTCCAACCGATTCAGTGAAAACAAATAACACTTTCTTTGAAAACTATTGCAGATTCCAAAGAGGCTTTTTGAATAGTTTCTTTGATGAGGATTGGGACAATGCTACCAAAAAAACAAGAAATCAGGTAAAGAAATGGAACAGTTGAGACTTTGGGGAACGATCGTCAATG
Source organism: Clostridia bacterium (assembly GCA_017461825.1). Taxonomy (GTDB): domain Bacteria; phylum Bacillota; class Clostridia; order Oscillospirales; family CAG-272; genus UMGS1865. The sequence goes on along the minus strand of JAFTXB010000129.1, from coordinate 4,283 downwards.
CGCTTGCCATGATTGGCGGCTCGGTGATTGGATTGGCGGCAAAACACTTTTTGAGCGGCAAGAAACGAAGCGCACGCACAAGGGGACTGTCGAATTGTGTTTTGAATGGACTTGCACTGTGTGTGTTGTCGATCGGTATCACAGGCATTATCAAGGGAGCGGTCAATGATCAGATCCGCGGAGCGCTCTCGAACAGCTTGGTGGGGGGATCGGTTGCGGCTCTTGCGGGAGAGCAGACTTTGATCGTGATTCTTTCCATGACATTTGGCGGATTGATCGGTCAGATCCTTGATCTCGACAGCGGCATCAACAAGCTTGGGGATATGGTGGAATCCTTGGCAAAGGCTCGGTTTGGCAACGTTGCGCAGGGATTTGTGACGGCATCGCTTCTTTGTTGCGTGGGCTCGCTTACCATTGTCGGAGCACTCAACAGCGGTCTGCTTTGCGATCATACCATGCTCTACACAAAATCAACGCTTGACTTTGTAACAGCAATCGTTTTGTCGGTCTCGATGGGGGTAGGCGTTATGTTTTCGGCGGCATTTATTTTGGTATTTGAGGGTACCATTACACTGCTGGCACAATGGGTTGCACCTTTCCTTTCAGCCGATGTCATTATGTGCATGTCGATCACAGGCTCGATCCTTATTGTGGCACTGGCACTGAATATGCTCGGTGTCACAAAGCTTAAGATCATGAACTATATGCCCGCTATCATTCTTCCTGCCTTTCTCATTCCGCTTGCTGAATGGTTGGGAGGCTTGATTTAATGGTTTATGTTTTTTGTGGGAACTTTTTCTCGCATATAGTATATAATTAAATTTATAAAAAATATATAAAATATGGAAAGGATATTGCTAACATGAAATCTCTAATGAAAAAAACGTTTCTTTTTTTGTCCCTGATGCTTTGCTTTACGGGGTGTGGCAACCAAAGCTCGGTGAGCGACCTTCCCAATACCGAGAAGGACGAAACCAATTTTGCCACGGTGCCGGACGATAGGTTGCTTTTTGTTGACAAAAACAACCAGCCCCTCTATACCGTCGTTTATCCCGCAGAGTCGATCGAAGTAATTGGCGGCGCAGCGGAGATGCTCACAAGTGCAATGTCCGACGCAACGAAAACGGTCGTGAAATGTGAGAAGGATTCTCAACCCGTAAGCACGCCCCGTGAGATCCTGATCGGCAAGACGAGCCGTACCGATGCGGCGCTTGTGGAGTCGCTGGGGCTAAGAGACTATCGGATCCTTGCACAGGGCGATCGCATCGTGATCGTGGGCGGCAGTGATTTTGCCACGGCGCGCGCGGCGCAGGAGTTTATAAAGCTGTTTGATGCCGATACCCCCTATGTGGCGAAGGATCTTTCGATCGAGGGCACCGTTACCGACGTGTATCGCGTTGCCGCAACCAATTCGGGCAGCCCAACCATTGATATTTATGAGATCTTCCCTTTTTCCAACGAGGAGACCAAGCTGATTCGGAGCATTCCCGTCAAAATCGGCTCAACAGGTATCAACTTCCGCATCGACCGCAATGGGCGGGAGGTGATCGTGACGGGGAGCGGAACGCACGTCTGTGTGCTCGACTATGAAACGGGAGATCTGATCTGGGAGACGCACAGTGCGGCATCGGGCACGCACGGAGCAGAGCTTTTGCCGAACGGGGTCGTTGCAACGGCGTCCAGCTCGGCAAGCAAGGTCCGTCTGTTTGACATGGACGATAGCCCCTACCGATACACGGAGATCGATTTCCCCGATGCGCACGGTGTGCAGTGGGATCCCACGCAAGAGGTGCTTTGGGTGATCGGCTCCAATAAGCTCCAGGCTTATCGGGTGGAAAAAAATGACGATGGCATCGTTGCAACCGCGGAACCTACGATGGGACTGAGAATTCCCAATGCCTCGGGGCACGACATCAGCCCCGTTTACGGCGAGCCCGATATGCTTTGGTTTACGACCTCAAAGGCTGTTTATCAGTTTAACAAGAAGACGAGACAGTTCAATAGAGTTTCCTCCACCGTCATGGCAACCGAAAGCGTGAAGGGGATCGGAAGCTATTCCGACGGATCGATCGTCACGTCCTTCCCCGACAAAAAGCCGACCTCACTTTATACATGGACCACCGAAAAGATCAATTTTTATTTCAATCTTGACGGCACGCTGTATCCGTTTTTCTATGAGACCCCCGGAGTGCATCACTACAAATGCAGAGTGGTCAACACATCTTATCAGTGAGAAAAAGCAATTCTCCCCTTGCATATATTTTTTAGATGTGGTATAATATAGAGCTGAAAAAGTCATTTATTGCAGAAAGGCATTGAACGGTTCAATGAAAGCACTGGAACAGGAGATCAACCGCAGACGGACGTTTGCAATCATTTCGCACCCCGACGCGGGTAAAACAACACTGACCGAAAAATTTTTGCTCTACGGTGGCGCCATTCAGACGGCAGGATCGGTCAAGGGCAAGGCGTCCGATCGACACGCCGTTTCCGACTGGATGGAGATGGAGAAAAAGAGAGGAATCTCGATCACCTCGTCGGTCATGCAATTTGAATACGACGGCTATTGCATCAATATTCTCGACACACCCGGACATCAGGACTTCTCGGAGGACACCTACCGCACCCTGATGGCTGCCGACAGCGCAGTGATGGTCATTGATGCGGCAAAGGGAATTGAGCCGCAGACGCGCAAGCTCTTCAAGGTCTGTGCGATGCGCCATATTCCGATCTTTACCTTCATCAACAAGCTCGACCACGAGGCAAGAGACCCGTTTGATCTTCTCGATGAGCTGGAAAAGGAGTTCGGCATTGGCACCTATCCCATGAACTGGCCGATCGGTTGCGGTGTCAGCTTCAAGGGCGTTTACGACCGCGACGGGCGCAAAATTTTGGCGTTTGGCAACTCGCACCGTGGGCGCGATCGCCTCGCATCGATTGACTGCGATATTACTGACACCGCGCGGCTGGACGAGCTGATCGGCTCCTATGCGCGCGAGGAACTGACCGAGCAGGTTGAGCTTTTGGACGGTGCGTGCTTTGATTTTGACCTTGAGCAGGTGCGATGCGGCAAGCTCAGCCCCGTGTTCTTTGGCTCGGCGCTCAACAACTTTGGTGTGGAGTTCTTCCTCGAGCATTTTCTCAAAATGACCACCGCACCGCTTGCAAGACGGGCGGGAGACGTGACGGTCAGTCCCTTTGACGAAGGCTTTTCGGCGTTCGTCTTTAAGATTCAGGCAAACATGAACAAAGCGCACCGCGACCGTATTGCGTTCATGCGTATCGTATCGGGCAAATTTGAGCACGAAAAGGAGTATTTCCACGTGCAAGGGGGCAAGGCGCTGCGCCTCTCCCAGCCCCAGCAGATGATGGCGCAGGAGCGCTCGATCATCGAAGAAGCCTATGCGGGCGACATCATCGGTGTTTTTGACCCCGGCATCTTCTCGATCGGTGATACCGTTTGCGAAAAGACCAACAAGATCCAATTTGAGGGCATTCCTACCTTTGCGCCCGAGTGCTTTGCTATGGTGGAGCAGGTGGACAGCATGAAGCGTAAGAAGTTCTCCAAGGGCATGAATCAGATCGCGCAAGAGGGTGCGATCCAGATCTTCATCGAGCCGGGCGGAGGACTGGAGCGCGTGTACGTCGGTGTGGTCGGTATGCTACAATACGACGTTCTGGAATCGCGCATGAAATCCGAATATGGTGTGACGTATAAGCAATATCCGCAGCCCTATCAGTATATCCGCCGCATCGCCAACGGGGCAGACCCCAAAAAGCTGCACTTGTTTGATATCAAGTGGGTACAGGATTTCCGCGGCAACGACTTCCTCCTCTTTAACAGCGAGTGGCACATCCGCCATACCCTTGACAACAACGAAGGCCTCGAGCTGGTTGAATTCGGGAATTAAAAAGACGCGGGGACGCGGTTTTTTGTGGGGGGCTTTGTAAAGCCCCCCACGCCCCCCAAACTTTTTAAATCAGGGGTTATTTAGGCTAAAACTGGAGTGCCTCTGCGCCGCTCCAATGTTTAGAGCAAAAATTGGCGTAGTTTTTACGCTGACGGAACAATAGCTCCCGCAAGCGGTCAGGCACCGCCAAGACCCTGCCCGCTCACCGATGTTAGATTTGCAAAAAAATGGCGCACAAACCCGTAGGGCGGGGGCTCGCTCCCGCCGAAAACAAACGCCCACTGTAGCACAAACGGTAAGCGCACAAACTCGCGTCCTTCTATTTTGTTTGTGCTTTTTTTGATAACTTATGAAAGGAACGTATATGAAGCT
>JAFTXB010000128.1 GCA_017461825.1 Clostridia bacterium | reverse complement strand
TTTGATATGAAATTAAGTGTTCTTGCCAATCTTTATGGCAAAAAAACTCTCGAAGAGACTCTTCAGATCCTGACGGGTATGGGCGTACATACGGTTGAGCTGGGTGCCGGCGGTTATCCCGGTAAGGCTCATTGCAACCCCGCTGAGCTGTTGGCTGATGAGGCAAAGTATAACGCCTTCATCGATACGCTGAAGAAGTACGACGTTACCGTTTGCGCACTTGCCGCACACGGAAACGCTCTGCACCCCGACAAAAAGATCGCTGAGCAGTTTGACACCGATTTCCGCAATGCGGTCCTGCTTGCCGAAAAGATGGGTGTTGATACCGTTATCACCTTCTCAGGTTGCCCCGGTGACCACGAGGGTGCCAAGTACCCCAACTGGGTAACCTGCCCCTGGCCCGAGGATTTCCTTGCCATTCTCGATTGGCAGTGGAACGAAAAGCTGATTCCTTACTGGAAGGAAGCCGGCGCGTTTGCAGAGGCACACCACGTTCCTCACATCGCGTTTGAGATGCACCCCGGCTTCTGCGTCTATAATCCCGAAACCCTTCTCCGCCTGCGTGCGGCAGTCGGCCCCGTGATCGGCGCAAACTTCGACCCCTCGCACCTGATCTGGCAGGGAATGGATCCTGTTGCCGCTATCCGCGAGCTGGCAGGCGCGATCTACCACGTCCACGCAAAGGACACCAAGATCGACAAGTACAACACCGCAAAGAACGGCGTCCTCGATACCAAGCACTACAGCGACGAGATCCACCGCGCATGGATCTTCCGTACCGTTGGCTACGGTAACGGTGAGACTTATTGGAGAGATCTTGTTTCCAACCTGCGTCTGTGCGGCTATGATCGCGTGCTTTCCATCGAGCACGAGGACAGCATCATGACCATTGATGAGGGTCTTCGCAAGGCAGTGAATTTCCTGAATGACATTATCATCACCGAGGAAAAGCCCACTACCATGTCTTGGGCGTAAGCCTTACAAAGGAGTAGGATATGACGTTGACTGAAGTATTGGCGTATCTCAAGGGGGCTTCGTCAAAGGATCTTCTTGAGATTTCATCCGACCTCAATGCTTTTTTGACAAACTGGGCGGCAGAGCTTGATATAGCGACATGGATCATGTTTGTTGTCGGTCTTGTCGCGGTATTTGCTGTAGGTTTGTTTGGGTACAAGCTTGTCAAGCTTTTGACGGCACTCTTGGCGGGATATGCAGGCTATTTTATCGGCGCTGAGATCTATCATGCCGTGATCAAGGTACAATTTGAAAAGTGTCCCGAGTGGGTCGTGTATATCACGGGCGGTATCATTGCGGCGATGTTTTTGTTCCTTGGCTTTGTCAAATTTTCTTACGTTTTGTTTGCGCTTTCGGCATTTGGCGGATATTCGGTCGTTTATTACTATCTCGACGGAAATTTGTTGCTTGCTCTGGGCGGTGCATTTTTGGCAGGCATTTTGATGATTACGCTTGTACGCTCGTCGGTCATTTTGGTGACAAGCTTTGGGTGCGGGCTCTTGTCGGTCAGCTTTTTGTCGGGGCTTTTGCCAAAGGTTGAGGCATTTTGCCTTGAGATTGACAACTGGACTGCAGTCGGTTTGGCAGTGCTGATGTTCTTTATATTTGCAACTTTTCAGTTTGTTACAAACCGCAGGCGTACCGAGTATATTGAATAACAAAAAACGATCGGTCAACCGACAAAAACATTGGTTGACCGATCGTTTTTTATTTTGCCTTATAAAGCCGGAACATATCCATATGCTCCTCATTTTGTGCGGGCATAAGGAGCAGAAAAGCTGCAAGGTTGAGCAAGACCGCAACGGCGGCAAGCACAAGATCGGGCGGTCCCATGTGATGCAGCGACATATCGTAAAACATTTGTGTGCGGTAAAAATGCAATAGGATATAAGGGAACGCCGCAGGCAGGAGCGGGAGCAGATTTACAATGATATACAAAACGCGGTTGGGACAAAAAAATTGCATCCAACGCTTGGCTCGGTTGGCTTCCCGTTCGGTGGGACGATGCGAGAATGCGATGCAACTGCATATAGCAGATGCGATTGCCACCGTGGCATACACAGCAGTGAAGACCCATGACAGGATGACTACCGCGCTCATGGTGAAAGAAAACATCACGGCTTTTGCCGATGCCTCAGCTCCATTTAAGAGTGCCTGACTTTCTTTCCACGTGTTTTGCATCAGTTCAAAGGGGCTTTGCGTGTTATAGATTGCATCGCCGTATACAAAAAACAGGTGCGGGATCAATGCATAGATCAATAGGAGCATGCCTGAAAAGACGGGCAGGAGGTATGCAAAGCGAATCAATGCGCGACGTGCGGATGAAGAAAGAGGCTTCATTTGGTTTCTCCCGCAAGTTTGCCTTCCATCAAAAACGCAGCCTCCATATCGGCACAGCAAACGGCGTAGGCAAGCGGAAACATTTCCAAAGCACGCCCGACGTTGCCCGGATCCTCAGTGCCTGAAAAGCCCATGTGATAGCGGATGGCAAACGCCTCGTCGCGTGTCAGTCGCATAAAGCCCGAAACGATGTAGACCGATTTTTCACCGTGTCCGTAGGGGAGGTGATCCTCGATGGTATAATAGGGAGCGCTCACCCATTTACCGTTTTCGTCCTTGACGTTGCGGAAGCTGGTCTTGTAGAAATTGACCTTGCAGATGTCGTGGAGAAGACCTGCAATGGCAATACTCTCATCGCTGTATTCGATGCCGTAGAGCTCCTTCATGCGCGGACGGCTCAAAATATCCACGAGGCAATCGTAGACGTTGAGGCTGTGCTGAAGCAGGCCTCCCTCGCAGGCAAGATGGTAGCGGGTGCTGGCGGGAGCTGTAAAGAAATCGCTCTTGGTCAAAAAGTCAAGCAGCTTGTCGGAGCCCTCGCGCGTGATCTTTTCTTGAAAGATCTGCATAAAACGTTCTTGGTTGGTCATAGGTATGTCCTTTCTTGTGATGAATCCTCTATATTGTAACACGGATGAGGCAGATTGTAAAGCAAAAAAGTGGAAAATTTAAAATTTTTTAAAATGCGGAGTTGATTGAGAAAAAAGTATTTGCTTTTTTGTGTTTTTTTGCAAACAGACACAGAAAAGAAACAATTGTGTGATATGATATACGGCGGAAATCCCTGAAAGGAAAAGAACCCCATGAGAAAGACAAAAATTGTATGTACGTTAGGACCTGCCTGCGCTGAAGAATCGGTGATGGAGGCGATGCTGAAAAACGGTATGAACGTTGCGCGTTTCAATTTTTCGCACGGCACGCACGAATACCACACCAAAATGATGGATATGTTCCGCCGTGTGCGCGACCGCTTGCGCCTGCCTGCGGCGATCATGCTGGATACAAAAGGCCCTGAGATCCGTTTGAGAGATTTTGAAAACGGAAAGATCACCCTCAAAAAGGGCGGAGACTTTACGTTGACCACCCGTGAGGTCATCGGAAATGAAACGATCGCTTCGATCACGTATGCCGACCTACCGCGCCAACTTTCTGCGGGCATTCGTCTTTTGTTGGACGACGGAAAGGTCGAGCTCAAGGTCAAGGAGACCACCGAAACCGATATTGTATGCCGTGTGGAGATCGGCGGTGCGCTTTCCAATCATAAAAGCATCAATATTCCCAATTTCCATATTGATATGCCGTATCTCAGTGAGCAGGACGAATCTGACCTGATCTTTGGCATTGAGCAGAGCGTTGACTTTGTGGCAGCATCCTTTGTGCGTTGCAAGGAGGATGTGATCACCCTGCGCAAGTTCCTCGATTACCACGGCGGTCACAACATCAAGATCATTTCCAAGATCGAAAACATCGAGGGAATTCAAAATTTTGACGCCATTTTAAAGTATTCCGACGGTATTATGGTCGCGCGCGGAGACATGGGTGTTGAGGTCGAGTTTGAACGCCTTCCGGGGATTCAGAAGCGATTCATCCGCAAGTGCTATCGTTCGGGCAAGATGGTCATTACCGCAACGCAGATGTTGGAGTCGATGATCCATTCCGCCACCCCTACCCGCGCCGAGATCACCGACGTGGCAAACGCGGTATTTGACGGAACCTCTGCCGTCATGCTGTCAGGCGAAACGGCGGCGGGCGACCACCCCGCACTTGTGGTAAAGGTCATGGCGCGGATCGCCGAGCAGGCTGAAAATGATGCACTGGATATGGATTTTTACAGAGAGATTCAGTATGACGGCGACGATGCCGACATTACAAATGCGATCTGCGATGCCGCCGCGACCACCGCGCGCGATATGGGGGCAAAGGTCATCATTGCCGTGACGAAATCGGGACTGACCGCGCGTCGCGTCTCCAAATTCCGCCCCGCGCAGACCATTGTTGCCGCAACGCCTGAGGTCAAGACCTTCCACCAGTTGGCGCTTTCTTGGGGTGTGCTTCCTGTGCTGGCGCTCCATCAAAACGACACCGACCGTCTTTTTACCCACGCCATCGATTGTGCCAAGCAGGTTGACATTGTTTCTCCCGGTGACCGCGTTGTCATCACCGCAGGTGTGCCGCTAAACATTGAGGGTATGACCAATCTTCTCAAGGTGCAGATCGTCAATTGATCATATGTAATAAAAAAGGAATCGACCAATGTTCGGGGGCGATTCCTTTTTTAACTGTTATAATCGTTTTTCGATTTCTTTTACGATGGTACTCATTTTAGGGAAAAACATGCATACATATGTTGACAAAAGAATACATTTGTGTTATAATATATACGTTACCGAACGTTAAAAACAAACCAATAGTTGTTTTTTTAGAAAGGGATGTACACTATGAGAAAACTAAAAACAGACCGCAGCCTTTTTAATTATATTTTGTTTGGCATCCTTACCCTTGGAATATATGAAATTTGGTATTTGCATCATTTGGTCAAAGACATCAACGAGATCTGCCGTGAGGACGGTAAAAAGTCACCCGGAATTTTTGTGGCATTACTCTTGACACTTGTTACCTGTGGAGTGTACGCTATTTTTTGGTGGTATCGCTTGGCAGATATGCTCAACACTGCCGCACGCAGAAGAAATTTGGATGTGTCTATCAATGGCGGAACCATGATTATATGTATGCTGTTAGGTAATTTCGTTTGCGGTATCGCTTCTTTTGTTGGAATATACTGGGTGTTTGAGGCGTGCAATATGCTTGCAACCGATTATAACTCCTATCTGTATGCACGTACGGAGTCCGAAACAGCTGAAAATTAATATCGGATTTTGAAAATATAAAGAATATATAAAAAAGGAATCGCCTACTGTATGGGTTCGATTCCTTTTTTTGCTACATGAAACCTTTTAGCTGGCTATGGTGAGTTGTTATTTTAATCGGTAGAGATGGCCGGATTGTTTTCGAGCTTTTTAAATTTTTATTGTCAATCCATCATTTGGGTAAAAGGGGGAGAGGTGTTGGACGCTTTTTCAAAAGAGTCTGACAAAACTTGTCTCTCATCTTCTCTTTTTTCTGCGACACTCGGGACAGATGTAGTGTACTGTCAGCTCGTAGTCCTCGATCTCGGTGCCAAGCGTTGTTTCAAGTTGCTGTGAAAGCGTGGGGAGGTGAATGTCGGTGATCTTTCCGCAGCCGTCACAAAGCAGGTGGTCGTGCGGCTCGGTGATCTTGTCAAAGCAATCGGCAACTCCGTCAATGTGAAGGCGGTTGATCATGCCCGCCTCATTCATAGCGTTGAGGTTGTTGTAAATGGTTGCCATAGCAATACTCGGCATCTTTAATTTTGCGAGAAAGAAGATCTCATCAGCGGTCAGATGACGGTCGGATTGCTTGAGAATGCTCAAGATCAGTTCGCGTTGCTTTGTCATAATATGCCTCCGAAAATATAAAAAGAATAATTCTAATTCTATTATATAACAAAAGAGGTGGTTTTGTCAAGTAAAAAATAACAATATTTTAGCAAAAAAAGTAAAAAGTCTTTTCAATCAACAAAAAATATGGTACAATAAAGGAACTACAGCTTTTGGAGGTGAGACAGTCAATTGATTAAACTTTTTGGATTGTATCTGAATCAGCTGCCGGACAGACGTTCTTTGGCGGCACTTTTAGACGGACAAATGTATGCTTCTTGGAGAGAAAAGCACAAAAGCATTCGCGATGAGTTGGCAACACGAGCAAGCCTTGGCGGTGTTTTTCTGTTGCAAAAAATGGGATACAAATATCATTTTACCTACGGGGAAAATGGCAGACCCTTTTTTTTAGACTCTCCGATTGACTTTAACATTACGCATTCGGAACAAATCGTGATATGCGCGGTAGAAATCCCCGATGAGGGTGACAAGAGAGATAAGCCGTTTTGCCGTGTCGGAGTAGATGTTGAGAATCTTGCGCGCATTGCCGCGGTGCGAATTTGTCCTTTGGCTGAACGGTGGTTTACTCCTGCGGAGCACGATATCTTTTTGGCCGATCCTACCGATGCTACCTTTTTGAGGATCTGGACGCGTAAGGAGGCGCTTATTAAGTGGACCGGCGAAGGCTTGCGGTCGATGCGTAAAGCCGATACTACGGTGGCGGAGAAGAACTATGGGGTTCTTTTTCGCGAGTACCGCGTGGAAAATACGCTTGTAACGCTGTGTCACCGTGCCGACGCGTTGCCGCCCGATACGCCGCATATGTTGACCAATTCCGAGTTGTTTGATTAGTATTTTTTGTTCACGACTGATTTACTGTTTGTTCAGGGTTTGTTCGGTGCCCGATAACGATTTATATCATATTTATTCACGGTTTGTTTTGCTTGTGAGCTAAAACGAACCGCCGACTCAAAAGACGCTTGAGTTGGCGGTTCGTTTGCTGTTTTTAAATCAAAGTTCTACGGGGAGACCTGTTTCGGCGGACTTGAATGCCGCGAGGATGATTGCAAGGTCGGTGCGCATTTGGTCGTAGGTGACGTCCTGCTCGCGCTCACCGCGGATGGCGGCGATGAAGTGGCGGTAGTAATCGTGCACGTCGGACTTCGGCTTTGCTACACGGTAGGTATCGGTGGTTACCTCGTCACGGGGGGCCATGGTCTTGGTCAGTCCTGCCGCGGTCTTGACGGGGAGGACATCGTTTTCATGCCAGTGCTTGCACTTGACGACCTGTGCCTCCTCACGCCAATCGGTGATCAGCGCGGTGCCCTTTTCGGCGCGCATATAGAAGCGGGGCATTGCGATAAAGTTATAGGTGCCAAGCTCGATGAGGGCTCTCTGTCCGTTCCCAAACACCAGCTCGAGACGGAATCCGTCGTCGACCTCTTTGTTGGTGATGTGGTCGCATACGCAATAGACGCTCTTCACATCCCAGCCGAAGATCATGAGCACTTGGTCGATGAGGTGAATGCCCCAGTCATAGAGCATTCCGCCGCCGTGCTCCTTTTCGCCTCTCCAGTCGGAGGGAATACCGCGGCTGCCGTGTACGCGCGATTCAATGTTGATGACCTTTCCGATCTCTCCCGAGTCATGGATCTGCTTCATGGCAAGGAAGTCGACATCCCAACGGCGGTTCTGGTGGGTGGAGAAGTGTACGCCGTTTTTCTCAGCGGCGGCGATCATGCGGTTGAGAGACTCCATGGAAAGCGCCACGGGCTTTTCGCAAATGACGTTCTTTCCTGCGTTGAGTGCGGCAACGACTACGCTTTCGTGGTCGTCGTTGGGGATCGCAACCGTGATAAGCTCAACCGATTTGTCGGCAAGAAGCTCCTCATACGATGCGTATGCGTGGATCCCACGGCTTTCTGCAAGCTCGTTTCTTTCGGGCTTTATATCGTAAACACCGGCAAGCTCGGCAACATCGCTTTTGAGAAGATGCTCAACGTGCCAGCCGCCCATTCCGCCGTAACCGACGACGGCTGCCTTCATTTTTTTCATAATGATTGAAGTCCTTTCTGTGAGGAGCCTGCGCTTGTGCAGGCATTTTGATTGTCAGAACTGTCCGATCATGTACAGTATATAGCATTTTATTGCAATTTTCAAGATACCTTTTGCTTTTTTTGCGACAAAAATTGCTGTTGAGAATTGATTTCTTCTTTTTTTACAGAAAAATATTGCAAAGCTCTTGCCAGAGTGACAAAAATATAGTATAATATAGAATTAGAAAACTATCGTTTCAACGCTAATGGGAAGGGTACGGTTACAAACGTGCAAAAATCCGAACGTCAAAATCATATTCGCAATTTTTCGATCATCGCCCACATCGACCACGGCAAGTCCACCCTGGCAGACCGTATACTGGAGCATACGCAGACGGTTGCCAAGCGCGACATGGAGGAGCAGATCCTTGATAATATGGATCTCGAGCGCGAGCGCGGCATCACCATCAAGGCGCGCGCGGTCAAGCTCAACTACGAGGCAAAGGATGGCGATGTCTATACCTTCAATCTTATTGATACCCCCGGTCACGTTGACTTCAACTATGAGGTCTCGCGCTCGCTCAACGCCTGCGACGGAGCCCTTTTGGTGGTTGACGCAACGCAGGGAATCGAGGCGCAGACCCTGGCCAATGTATATCTCGCGCTGGATCATGACCTGGAAATCCTGCCGGTAATCAACACGATCGACCTGCCCAGCGCCCAGCCGGACGTGGTAAAGCAGGAGATCGAGGATGAAATCGGCCTGGATACCGAGGG
>JAFTXB010000127.1 GCA_017461825.1 Clostridia bacterium | reverse complement strand
CCGTTCCCTACAAACAATGCCGTCACAACACGGCTGACACACCAACTAAAAATCCCCACCATACCCCTTCCTTAAAAGGTTTTGGTAGAGCGGGTCTGGGGGAGACCCCTTTTACCTAAAAGGGGTCTCCCCCACAAAACCTCCCCACAAGCAAAGGAGAACCATCATGACGAATCTACTTATCCGATTATTTATCAAAAACCGGGAGGCGGTCACGTGTCCTTCCGTGCGGCGCGCGTATGGGACGATGGTGAGCATTGTCAGCATGATTGTCAACATATTGTTGTTTGCGGCAAAATTCACGGTTGGAACGCTTGCGGGCTCGGTGTCGATCACGGCGGATGCCGTCAACAACCTGTCGGATGCGGGTTCACAGATTATTTCGTTTATTTCGTTCCGCATTTCGGCAAAGCCCGCCGATCGGGAACACCCATTCGGTCATGCGCGCATCGAGTACATCGCATCCATGATCGTATCGTTTTTCATTCTGCTCATCGGATTTGAGCTGTTGCGTGAGTCGATCGCAAAGATCGTCACCCCCGAGCCGCCCGAGCGCTCATGGATCGCCGTTGCCGTGTTGGCAGGGTCGATCCTTTGCAAGCTGTGGCTGGGGATGTTCAACAAGGCGGTAGGAGGGCGCATCGATTCGGCAGTCATGAAGGCAACCGCCGCCGATTGCATTTCCGACGCGATCTCCACAGGCGCGGTTTTGCTGTCAACCGCCGTTTTGCTGATCTTTCCCAACATGTCCCTCAACCTCGATGCTTACATGGGTGTCATCGTTGCCGTTTTGATCATGGTGGCAGGCATCAAGATCTTAAAGGAGGCAAAGGACTCCATTTTGGGAGAGGCTCCGTCCGATGAGATCGTGAGGCAGATCACAGATATCGTCGAACATACAGAGGGGGCTTTGGGGATCCACGATCTCACCGTTCACAATTACGGCCCGGGTCATGTCATTGCCGCCTTGCATGTCGAGGTCGACGGAAGGGCGGATATTTTCCGAACCCATGATATGATCGATAATATTGAGAAAAAGCTGCGGCAGGAGTGCGGCATAGAGGCAACCATCCACATGGATCCCATTGTCACCGACGACGAGGCGGTTACACACCTGCGCGAGCAGACAGCCCAAGCCGTCAAAGCCGTTGACGAAAGACTTCGCATCCACGATTTTCGATTTGTGAAGGGAACCACCCACTCAAATCTCATTTTCGATGTTGTTGCCCCTTTTGAGCTCAAAATGACCGACGAGGCGATTCAAAACAAGGTTTCCGAGCAGATCAAACGGCTTGATCCAACCTATTTTACCGTTCTCACCGTTGACCGAGAATAAAAAGAACAAACTGTTACAAAACTCCAAATATAATCCATATAAACCGTTACGAAAGATAGATATACTGTGAATTGGCTGTAAACAAAACCACCGAAACGCATATGAAAGGAGAGGCAAAATTGCCATATCAAAACTACCCAACCGAGGTTTACGAGGACCTCAGACAACTGATGCAAGCATCCGCGCAACAATTTGCGGATAAACCCTTTTTCCTTGAAAATCAAGGAGAACACCCAACACAGATAAGCTTTTGCGAATTTAAAAAACGCGTCGAGGCACTTGGAACCGCCCTCTGGGCACGCGGTTTTAAGGGCAAAAAGATCTTCATTTGCGGCAAAAACAGCAGTACGTGGGCGATTTCGTACATGGCAGTCGTCTGCGGTCTCGGTATTGCCGTTCCGATCGACCGCGAGCTTCCCCCCGAGGAGATCGCAACCCTTGCCGACAGCGGGGGAGTTGAGGCGATCATAGCTCCCGCGGCACTTCTTTCGCGTGTCGCAAAGTTGTGCCCGACCTTGCGCCGTATCGCTTTTGAAGACCTGCCGATCCTAATCGCAAAGGGCGAAAAACTGCTCACGTCCGGCAAAAAAGCCTATCAAAATGCCCCCATCGACCCCAATGCCTTAGCTGTTCTTCTCTACACTTCGGGCACCACGGGCAAGCGTAAGGGTGTTATGCTGTCGCATAAAAATCTATGCTTCAATCTTTCCGAAATGTGCCGTATGATATACATTGATGAGCAAGACGTTTTCCTGTCGGTCCTACCCTTGCATCACGCTTATGAATGCACGTGCGGCTTTTTGTGCCCGATGTACCGCGGTGCCGCTGTGGCGTTTGGAAAAGGATTGCGCTATCTGCCGCGCGATCTGCGTGTTTTCCGCCCCACGGTCATGCTCTGCGTTCCCATGTTGATCGAAACCCTGTATGAGCGTATCTGGGCGGATATCCGCAAAAAAGGAATGGCAAAAAAAACACGGGCTGCCATCAAAGCCACCGATGCTATCGTTGCCGAAAACCTGCGTATTTCCGCAAAAAGAAAGACCTTTGCAACGGTTCACGCCTCCCTGGGCGGCAGACTTCGCCTGCTCATTTCGGGCGGTGCCGAGGTCAACCCCGATGTTTTGGCAGGGTTCCGCGCCTTTGGAATTATGGCTTTGCAGGGCTATGGCTTAAGCGAATGCGCCCCCTTGGCGGCACTCAACCGCGACCGTTATTTTAATGACCGTTCCGCAGGGCTTGCCACGCCAAACACCCTGCTCGATATTTTTGAAGCACAGGACGAGGGAAAAGGCGAGATCCGCTTCAAGGGCGACAACGTTATGCTGGGTTATTACGGCGACCCCGATGGAAGTGCCGAGGTCTTGCGTGACGGCTGGCTCTATACGGGGGATCTCGGATATGTTGACGAAAACGGCTTTTTGTTCATCACGGGCAGAAAAAAGAATATTATTGTCACCCCAAGCGGCAAAAATGTCAGCCCCGAAGAGCTTGAGGAGCTTTTGGATCGCCGACCGTATATCAAGGAATCGCTTGTGATGCTTGGTAAGCATCACAAAACAAAAAAGCCCGCCGTAGTGGCGGTCGTGGTTCCCGATTTTGATAAAATGGCACAGACTTACGGAAAAGGATTTACCCGTGCCGAGCTGGAATTGGAGATGAAGCGCGCCGTGGCAGAGGTCAACAGCGGGATGCAAAGCTATAAAAGGATCGAGTCCTATCTGATTCGTACCGATCCGTTCCCCAAAAATTCGGCAAAAAAGATCTTGCGCGAGGAAGTGAAAAAAGCACCTTTGGGGGAGTGACAGAGGATATAAATTCTTAAATCGAAACAGTTTATAAAAAGATTTACTGCCCCCAACGCAGAGCACACAACTCTGTGTAGGGGGCGTTTTTGTTCTTAAGGATGTTACTCAAAATAGGGGAGGGCTTGCGGTAAGCGTTTGTAGATCCCTTTGTCACGCCGCTTTGCGGCGTTCCTCGGTTTTGCTCCGCTCGGCAAGCCTCGACTACGCAAAACTTCGCGTACTGCGTGGATTGCTTGCAATCCTTCTCAGTGATGACCGATAGAGGGGTGTGCGGCAGTGGGCGTTCGTTTTTTGTAGGGGACGGGCTTGCTCGTCCCGTTACGATAGATAAAAGCCATATGATATGGCGATATGCGTTCGTTTTCGGGACGAGGCAGAAACTTTCCCATTCCAGTCAAACAATCCTTTGACTTAAAAGGTTTTGGTAGAGGGG
>JAFTXB010000126.1 GCA_017461825.1 Clostridia bacterium | reverse complement strand
GGGATGCGTTTTCGCATCCCCTGCATCTGACTTGGTGTGAAAACTCCGTGCCATGTATCTTGATTCTTCTTGCGATCTATGGCTTTGTGCTGCTCATCTACCACTACACCAAGCCCAACCACCGCAGACGCGAGGAACACGGTTCGGCAAGGTGGGGGAAGATCCGTAAAATCATGCAGACCTATACCCAATATCCCGAAGAAAGCAACAAGATCCTGACACAGAACGTCAGCATCGGCTATGATGCCAAACTCCACCGCCGAAACCTGAACACCCTTGTAGTCGGCGGTTCGGGCGCGGGCAAAACACGCTTTTACGCCAAGCCCAACGTGATGCAGGCGAATACCTCGTTTGTGATTCTCGATCCAAAGGGCGAGATCCTGCGAGATACGGGTGCGCTCTTAAAAGAAAAAGGGTATGAGGTTCGTGTGCTGGATCTCATCAATATGGAAAAGAGCCATTGCTACAATCCGTTCGTCTATATGGAGAGCGACAACGACGTGCAACGACTTGTCACCAATCTGTTCAAGTCCACCACGCCAAAGGACGGCGGCAGTAAGGATCCCTTTTGGGATACCTCTGCATCCATGCTACTCTTGGCGCTGATCTTTTATCTCAAATATGAGGCCCCGGAGGAAGAACAGAACTTTTCCACCGTGATCGAAATGCTACGCGCAGGAGACGTGGATGAGGAGCATTCTAAAAATCCGAGTATTCTCGACGAGCTGTTTGGTCATTTAGAACTTGAGGATCCGTCGCACATTGCCCTCAAATACTACCAAGCCTACCGTTCGGGCGCGGGCAAGACACTCAAATCCATTCAGATCACCCTTGCATCTCGCTTGGAAAAGTTCAATTTGGATAGTCTTGCCTCTTTGACGGCGGTGGATGAAATGGACCTGCGGAGCTTGGGAGAGAAGAAGGTGGCACTCTTTGCCATCATCCCCGATAACGATACGAGTTTTAATTTCCTTGTGTCGATCCTATATACCCAACTCTTTCAGCAATTATTCTATATTGCCGATTACAAATACGGCGGTTCCTTGCCCGTACCCGTCCATTTTCTGATGGATGAGTTCAGTAACGTTAGCCTTCCCGATGATTTTGATAAAATTCTTTCAGTCATGCGTTCCCGTAATGTTAGCGTTAGCATTATATTACAGAATCTTGCACAACTCAAAGCATTGTTTGCAAAGCAGTGGGAAAGTATCATCGGCAATTGCGACGAGTTCCTTTATCTTGGAGGAAACGAGCAGGGAACTCATAAATACGTTTCGGAGTTGCTTGGAAAGGAAACGATTGATACCAACACCTATGGGCGAAGCGACGGGATGCGCGGAAGCTTTTCCACCAACTATCAAGTGACGGGCAGAGAACTGATGACACCCGATGAGGTGCGGATGCTGGAGAACCAATATGCCATTCTGTTCATCCGAGGCGAGCGACCGATCCTTGATTATAAGTATGACATTCTTTCGCACCCAAATATTGATTTGAGCGCGGACGGAGAGGGAGAGAAATACGATCACGGCAAGATCGAAACGCCCGGATTTGGTGTGGAGATCGTGGATATTGCGGACTATCCCGATCTGAACCTTGACGAGATCCCGTTCATCGACGAGTATTATGCAGGACTCTATGCCTATGATGAAGATGAAACCGAGGAATTACTCTTTTTTCAACAAAACGTATTGGAGAGTGAAAAAGATGAAAAACAAAAGAAAGAAGCTATGGATGGCGGTGTTGATGGCAGTTCTGCTCATTAGCGTTCTGACCGTTCCCGTATTTGCCGAAACCAACGATCCCATTGAGGTGGTCAACAATCTGTCGGACTTTATGTTCGGGCTTGTGAGAGCGGTCGGTATGGTCATGCTCGGCTTTGCCGTGGTGCAGATCGGTCTGTCGCTCAAAAGCCATGATCCCAGCCAACGCGCCAACGGATTTCTCACCTTGGCGGGTGGTGTTGTGATTACCTTTGCCAAAGAGATCTTGACCTTGATTACGGGATAAATTTTCCAAAAGAAATATTGGCAAAATGCTTGCAAAACGCAATACAATGTGATATACTATAGGTGAAAGTAAAATAGGAGGTCTTGTGATATGTCTAAAACCGCAAATGTTTTTACAAGAGTTGATCCGATTGTCAAGGAGCAAGCCGAAGCCGTTTTAAATCAGCTTGGTATTTCCATGTCAACGGCAATGGGAATGTTTTTGCAACAGCTTGTTTTGCAAAGAGGAATCCCATTTGACGTAAAGCTTCCGCAAAATGCTCCCGTTGCATACGGAGCGCTCACGGATGAAGAATTTAACACGTTGATGGACGGTGCTGTTCGTTCTGCTGCCGCAGGAAAGGGTATTGCATTTGAAGAATTTGACTCACAGATCAGGCGGGAACTTGGTGTATGAAGAAATGGAACGTAACGGTAGCTCTCGAATTTGGTGATGATCTGCGCAACATTCATTCTTATATTGCAAACACGTTATTGGAGCCTGCGATTGCAAAGAATTTAATCGATCGCATCCTAAAGGCAGTCGGTACTCTCGGGGAACTTCCTCTGCGGTATCCGCTTTATGAGAAAGAGCCGTGGCAGAGCAGGGGACTGCGCAAAATGTCGGTTGGAAATTACGTGGTGTTTTATTTGGCAAATGAAGAATCGGGTAACGTCATTGTGCTTCATGTGTTTTATGCAGGCAGAAACATCGAAAAGTGTCTTGAAGAAAACTAAAATAAGTATGCAGAGCCGTTTGGTATCAAGCCAAGCGGCTTTTGCTATGGAAAGGAGAATATGTTTCAAACAATTGGATCGTTGAAACCCTGACCAATGCGCTCAACACGTGGAACGAAAAGCTATCCGAGATCTGGCGGCTCTTAACCGAGTCGTCGCAATCTTTTAAGGGCGGTTCGATCTGGACTGTCATGGTCAATATCAATGACGCACTAAAGGCGATAGGGTATGCGCTTTTGGTGCTTTT
>JAFTXB010000125.1 GCA_017461825.1 Clostridia bacterium | reverse complement strand
CGCCTCCACGGTGGGATTTCCGCGCGAGTCCAGAATTTCACGCGCGCAGCAACGGATGATTTGCGGTTTGTTCATATTAATTATATCCTTTCGTAGGTAATATTTTGCGGGATAAGGATATTATAGACAACTTGTACGGTCGGTATTCACTTGAGCGGCATTCACCATTCGTGCTTTTTCGTCATATATTGACATTGGGGAGGTGCAATTTATGCGCAATGATTTTAAATCGGGAGAGTGCGTTGCTATCATCGGTTCCATGACACAGGCAATGCGTGCGCAGAGCATTCTCGCGTCGGCGGCGATCCGCGCAAGTATTGTCAAAGCGGATTCCTCAAAGACCGGTAGCGGATGTGCTTATGCGCTTTCTTACTCTTGTGAACAGGACGACAATGTTAGGGGCGTTTTGTATAATGCCGGTATTCGTCCGCGCAATTTTTACGGTGGATAGAGATGATCTATCTTGATAATGCCGCGACAAGCTTTCCAAAACCGTTTGGCGTGACCGAGGAACAGGCACGCTGTATGCGACAGTATTGCGGGAATCCCGGGCGAGGCTCTCACGCGCTGGCTCTTGCGGCATCGGAAAAGATCTATGAATGTCGCTGTGCCATAGCGGATCTGTTTGGCTCGGCGCATCCCGAAAACGTGGTGTTTTCAATGAATACCACAATGGCGCTCAATACCGTTATCAAGGGATCGCTTCGCTTGGGCGATCATGTTTTGCTGTCGGATATGGAGCACAACGCCACCTTTCGCCCCATTTATAAAATGGCGCGGGAGGGGTATCTTTCATATGATATTTTTCCAACCTTTTCAAATGATCCGCAAACCACTCCGTCGGATATATGCAGAGCGATCGAGCGCATGATCAAACCCCACACGCGTATGCTGATCTGTGTCCACGCTTCCAATATCTGCTCTGCCGTTTTGCCTCTCGCCGAAATCGGTGCACTCTGCCACCGCAAGGGAATTCTGTTTGTGGTGGATGCGGCGCAATCGGCAGGAGTTATACCGATTGATGTGGAAGGCATGCAGATCGATGCACTTTGCGCGCCGGGACACAAAGGGCTTTTGGGGCCGCAGGGAAGTGGTTTCTTTTTGTTGCGAGACGGTCTTTCGGCTGAAACCTTGATAGAAGGTGGGAGCGGATATAATTCACTTGAAGGAAACATGCCAAACGAGGCACCCGAGCGATACGAGGCAGGAACGCTCCCTACCCCCGCCATTGCGGGGCTTTGCGAGGGGATCCGTGCGGTGCGACGGTACGGCGTGGAAAACATCGGTCGGCACGAACGTGAATTGAACACTTTTTTGCAAGAGCGTTTACTAAAGATACCGCGTGTCAAGGTTTACACACCGCATCATATCGGTTCGGTATTGCTGTTTAATATCGAAGGAATCCCTGCAGACTCGGTTGGGCAGGCACTTGCCAAATACGGCATATGTGTGAGGTGCGGTTATCATTGTTCCGCTTTGGGACACGCAACCCTCGCCACTCCCGCAGGCGGTGCTGTTCGCGTCAGCCCAGGGATCTTTTCGACATGGGCAGATATGCGCACCCTTGTGGGCGCGGTTGAAAACCTGTGCAAAAACGGTATATGAGAAAGAGAACGAGAGGGAGAACCTACAAAAGTCTCCCTCTTGCTGCATATTTTTATGTTTTGATCATCTCTTTGCCAGTACGTCCTGTTCATATGCACGGACAACTTCAAACCAACCTGCATCTCCGGGTATTCCCGCGCGGCGGCAAAATTCGTTCCAAACGTCGCCAACGGGGTAGAATTTCATCTCTTCCTGAAGCATCATCAGTTCTGTAAATTGCATCGTATCCTGCAATTCTTTGAGCTTTGCGTTGGGCAAAAGCATAGCGGTCAAAAGTGCCTTTTGAACCGAGCGCATACCGATCACCCAAGCGGCAATGCGGTTGATAGAGGCATCAAAATAGTCGGTTGCAAGGATTACACGGTCAAGTGCGTCATTGCGTACGATCTCTTTCATCATTTCCAGCGTTTCATCATCATAGCGCACTACGTGGTCGGAATCCCAACGGACACCGCGCGTGACGTGGAGCGCGATCTTGGGATTAAAACAGAGCAGGGCAGAGATCTTATCCGAAACCAGCTCGGTGGGGTGATAGTGACCGTTATCCATCAGCGGAACGATACCGCGTGAGGTTGCGTAAGAGAGCGCAAACTCTGCCGAGCCTGCGGTATAGGATTCCAAACCGATGCCGAACACCTTTGATTCCAATGTTACATTGACCAGATTTTTGTCGTAACCGCACCCCAGGATCTTGTCAAGAGAATCCATATAGCGCATTCTCGGTCCCAGTCTGTCGGCGGGAATGTCCTTCATGCCGTCGGGGATCCAGATGTTCATCAGGCAGGGGAACCCCGTCTCGCGTGCGAAATACTCCGAAATGCGGATGCAGGCAATGCCGTGACGGATCCAGAATGCGCGGATCTCCTCATTGGGATGTGTCAAGGTGCCGTCTGCCGCCAGAGGATGCGAAAAATAAGTGGGGTTGAAGTCAAGACCAACGCCGTGTGCCTTTGCAAAGTCTACCCAAGGCTTAAAATCCTCGGGGCGGATCGCGTCGCGGTCGGGGATATTTCCGTCGGGATAGATGCCGTAGCAGGCGTGTATGTTGATGTTATGCTTTCCGGGGATCAGAGAAAAAGCCTTTTCGATATCCGCCATCAATTCGGCAGGCGTTGTTGCGGCGCCCGGATAATTTCCCGTGGTTTGAATACCGCCGGTTAAATCTCCCGAATTTTCAAAGCCCTTTACATCGTCCCCCTGCCAGCAATGCATGGAGATAGAAACTTTAGAAAGCTTTTCGATCACTTCGTCCGTGTTGATGCCGATTGCCGCATAGCGTTCTTTGGCAATCTGATAAAGTTCTTGCTGTGTCATATCCAACCTCCGTTGTTTTGATTGCTTTTATTATAAAGGATTTTCAAGCGTTTTGCAACAAATTTCTTCCAAGATAAAAAAATACACCCACATTTAAGAAAAAATGCCCCCCATTTTATCAATTTAGGGTGTAATTTTAACCGCTTAATTCCAAACTTTGGAAAAAGATAGGATAGAGACTTGAATTTTAAGGGGGAATATGATATAATAAATGCAAACTCGACAAAAAATGACAGGAGGGGTGGATCACAATGGAAAAAGAGACCGAAGACCTGCTCAAAGAGACTTCTTTTGATGAAACTCAAGCAACGGACGAAATCGCATCGGATGAGTGTGTCGATCCCGAAAGCTCCACTCCCACAACCGAGGAACACGAAGCCGAGGATGCTGTGGCGGATGAGCCCGAAGCGATTGCAAAAGAAACCGATTCCACCGCGGTTTTGTCGAAATCGGTAACGTCTGCCGTTGGCGGTATTTTGATCAAAAAAAGCTATATTGCCATCGCGCTCACTCTTGTCGCCGTACTGACGGTGGGAAGTCTGTTTTTGGGAATGTGGATCAGCAAAAGCCAAAACGCCAATCGGGATGGGATCGATCCCGGAGCAAAGGATTACCATAGTATTTATGCCAATGCGGGCGGTGCTGACAGAGATGAGATCACTGTTCCCGGGTACTCAAATGTCTTTTTTCCTGCCGATGAGCGAAATGTGCAGATCGTGTTGCTGAACCCCGATCATAACCCGTGTTATTTTCGTTTTATATTGATCTTGAGTGAAACGAATGAGGAGATCTACCGCTCGGGATTGATCCCGCCGGGAATGGCTGTGACCGACATTGAGCTTGACCGCGCTTTGCAAGCGGGGGAATATTCTCTTTGTATTCGAATCGAGTCGTTTTCGCTTGTCGACCGTTCTGCCATGAACGGCGCGAATGTGGAAACAACTCTGACAGTCAGCAAATAACATAAGGAAGGATCTTGCTTTTATGTTAAAAAGAATTCCGATACTGTGCATTTGCCTGTGTTTGATCTTGGGTTCCTTTGGGGGATCAGCCATTGTTGCAGAGGAGACCGTACAGGTAACGCCGATGATCAGCATCGGCTCGAATTTTATGGTTGCATTGCGCTATGACGGAACGGCATTTGCTTGGGGAAAGAACCAAAACGGAGAACTGGGCAACGGTACAAATACCGATTCATCGCTCCCCGTAGCGGTTACAATGCCTGTTGTGGATGAGAAAACGGTGCATTTTTCTTCTGTTTGCGCGGGGTATGACCATGTGATCGCGCTGGCAACCGACGGAACGGTATGGACATGGGGATCGGATGCAAACGGTCAGCTTGGCAACCGCAATTTGGAAGCTACCCCTCAGCCAACTCAAACGCCAAAGCAGGTTTTGGGGGCTCTTGAAGGCAAAAAAGTGGTTTCTGTAGCGGCAGGCATCTCATTTTCATTGGCGCTTACCTCCGAGGGAAAGGTCTATGCGTGGGGGACGAATCAGTTTGGGATCCTCGGAAATCTTGAACAGTATTATGATACCGATCAAGGGATCAAGGTTGAGAGCGTTGCGGTTTATCCCACACGCATTACGGCTTTGGATCAGCCCTTTATCACGGCGATCTTTGCGGGACCGCAGACCGCCGCCGCATTGGACGCGACAGGACAGGTTTGGCTTTGGGGAGAGAATGAGTATCGGGAAACGGGAACCGACGATGTTGGTGAAGACGGGGAGAAGAATGTTGTAAGCGTCCCCGTAAAAAAGACCTCTTCTGAGGCGTACTGTGCGGTTTCGGTGGCTTTGGGCGGCGATCACACCGCTGTTTTGATGAACGACGGCAAGGTTGCAAGCTTTGGCTATCAAAAATACGGTCAACTCGGAAACGGGGAAACCAAAAATGAAGGCACACAGGTCTTCAAATATCTTGCACCCGAAACCGCCGCAGTGAAAGCAATATCCGCGGGAGCTTCGCACAGTGCGGCGATCGGTACGGACGGCGCAGTCTATATTTGGGGGAAGAATGCGTCAGGTATTTTGGGCACGGGCTCCGATGCCGATGTGCTGAGTACACCCACCAAGGTGGTATCCGATCTTTGGGAAACACCCGTGTTTATTGCGGCAGGGTATGACAATACAGCCGTGATCGACGGTCAAGGATTGGTTTATACGTGGGGCAAAAATACGTACGGAGAGCTTGGCAACGGTGCCACGGCAGAATTTTCCGATGCGCCCGTCTCTGTGCGGTCGGTTGACGGCAATGCCAAGCTCATGCTTGGCAGCGGTTCTTCCGATGCCGTCTATCAAACACAGATCACACTCAACGCAACGATTCCGGCACCCACTTTTGCAATTTCGATCCCCGCATCGATCGATGTAGGAGAGCTGACGCAGAAAAGCGCGGGAGATTCGGATGCTGTTAAATCGACTGTATTTGAAGTGAAGGCAACCAATGTTTCCAATCTTTTCGGAGAAAAGAAGATCGTTGTGGAGATCGCATCCTCGGACGGAGTATTTCGTTTGACCGATGAGGAATTTTCATTGGCATATGCGGTTTACAATGCCGAAACGGGTGGAACCAACTTGGAAAGCGGCGACGGTTTTGCAACCTTTTTGTCGGATGGAATTGCCAAGGGAAGGATCGAGATCGATCAAAGTCAGATCACACGGCAGGGGAGCTATTCGGGAAGAATGATATTTACCGTAAAGGTTACGGAAAGAGAGGGGGCGCAGGAATGAAGATCTGTAGGATCATAACACTGGTTTGTCTGCTTGCCCTGATGCTTTTGCTCGGAGCAGGAACAGCGTTTGCGGAGGAAACAGCCTCTTTGACCGCGGAAACAGACGCAGGTGTGAATATTACAGCAACCACCGCGTTGCGTAACAATCCAACATTTACAGTAAATATTCCGCAAAGCATCCCTTTGGGAAATTTACAGCGCGCAGCCACAGACGGATCCTATGCGAATGCGGATTTTAGTGTGTCTGTTTCCAATGTTACAGAACTTGGAGATAAAACGGTACAGATCAAGCTTTCAACCGCCGACGGTGCTTTTATGCTTTATAACGGCGCTTATGCTTTGCCGTATGAAGTCAAGAAGGGGGATTCGATTTTAAAAAGCGGAGATGTTTTTGCCGCTTTTTCTGCCGAGGAGGGTGATGCCGTTAGCGGAAAGATTGTGGTTGATCGCTATGACATTGCCGCGGAAGGCGTGTATACGGGCATATTGATCTTTACGGTGTCCGTCGGTAATTGATTACTAAAATAATGGGATGGCTGCATAGAAAAAATGAAGCTGTCCCAATTATTTTATACTTGCTTTTTCAATAGCGGTGTGTTATAATAATAAGGTAAAGTAAAATTTGTGAGGATACTGAAATGGGCTTTGAAAATATTCTCAAATTGCATAGGGCAGTCCATGCCAATGTGGGTGCCGCCATCGTTGGCAAGGAAGGCGTTACAGATCTTGCCATCATCACGCTTTTGTGCGGGGGACATATGCTGCTTGACGATGTTCCCGGTACCGGAAAAACCGTGTTCGCAAAACAGTTTTCCGATGCGCTTTCCCTCGATTTCAAGCGTGTGCAATGCGTTCCCGATATGTTGCCGTCGGATCTTATCGGTGTCAATTTCTTTGATATGAAGCTCTCCGAATTCCGTTTTGTCAAGGGTCCCGTTTTTACGGGCGTTTTGCTTGCCGATGAGATCAACCGTGCCATGCCGAAAACACAGTCGGGGCTTTTGGAATGCATGGAGGAGCACCAAGTGAGTGTGGACGGCGTTACTTACCGTTTGGACGAGCCGTTTTTCGTGATCGCCACGCAAAATCCGGTTGAGACCAAGGGAACCTTTGATCTCCCCGAGGCACAGCTTGACCGTTTCCTTGTCAAGACCCGCATGGGATATCCCACGCATGAGGAAAGTGTTGAGATACTCAAGCGCAAGCTCTCAACGCCCAATGAGCACGAGGTGCTGTCACGTGTCGATCGCACTACCGTTTTGCAGGCGAAGCACGAGCTATCAGGGGTGTATGTTCACGATGATATCCTGCACTATGCCGCCTCTCTTTGTGAAGCGACGAGAACAGGAAAGGATATTCTTTTGGGTG
>JAFTXB010000124.1 GCA_017461825.1 Clostridia bacterium | reverse complement strand
GTGCAAGCAGAACGGTGAAGTTCACGCCCGCAACCGTGATCTCCATGCCGGTATGAGCCTTTAAATACTCAACGTTGGGATAATATTTTCTAACGGTTGCCATACAAGCAAGATATTGTGTTTTATTGCCTGTCTGCGACGAGTGCAGAATGCTGTGATCGGGGACGTTTGCAATGATACGGCGGAGATCGATTCCATCGTTATTCCGCTCAATCATGGAACCGAACGCGAGGAAGTGATCGCGGTGCGCGTGGGTCATGTACCATGCGGAGATCACTACTTTTTCGCCATCCTCAAGACCCGATTTTTCACGCATAAAGTTGTAGATCGAATCTGCAAACTTTCCTTCCGGATCATAAACGGCATTGCCGTAGTCTGTCATACCACCGTCAATCATGATCCACGTATTCGCTTTGGTGCGAATCAAGAAGGTATCCTCGTTGGTATAGTTAGCATTGAACATGTAGAATTCAGCCGCTGCGGTTCCGTTTTCGTCGGACTTGGCGGTGTTGAATTCCGCAAGGGTTACATTGCTGCTGCGGTCGAGAATGAAGCGCGCGGTGCCCGTTGTCTCGCCTATTTTTTGCATGTAGTACATGTAGTAGGTCTGCCCTACGGGGTCGGTGAGAAGTGCAAAGGAATTGTTATCAAGTGTATTTGAAAAATCCTTTGTATACCCGTAGTCGCTGACAAGGGTTGCAACGTATGCTTCAAACGCGGTTTTGGTTGTTCCCTCAACAATGTGCATTTCGCTTTTTTCGCTTTCATTTCCCTCGGTTGCGGCGTAGCCTGCCGAATAAAGGGGTTCGCCAAGCGTACCCGAACCGGTGTATGCGGGGAGAGAAAGCTTACCAAGCGTATTTGCAGGTACTTTGAGGGTTTTGCTGTTATAATCAGAGTTCAAATTCAGTTCTCCTTCAAAGAGACAATCTTGGGTAAAGGTGTCAACGCCATACCCGATCGCATCCGCCGTTTTTGCCTCAACGGTGATGCAATTGTCGGCAACCGTAAATTTTACGGTGTTATCAGCCACAGTGTTTGACAGTGATAAAACGACACGGTACTTTGCACTGTCATCATCTTGTACCGTTGCGAATCCATTCCGGCCTAACTCGCCTGCCAGCTCCGATGCGATACTCGAAATGTCGTTGTTTTCGGAGGGGTAAACGAGCGCGACCACCTAATCGGCGTATTCGGGAGCGTCGATTGTAGGATCGTTGTTGTAGATCATATTCTCACCGACTTTGAGATAAACAGCCAGATTTGCCGCCGTCAATTCCATAGCGGTAGTATCAACATCTTCAACAACAACAGCAAGCATAACATAACCATTCGATGTTTCGACTACTCTATTGCCTGCATAAACAGAATAATAGGTTGCGATAGCTTCACTTGCATCGGTAACGGTCAACGTCTTTTGTGTGGAATCTTTAAGGGTGAAAACAACCTTAAATTCAAGATTCTTTGCATCGGTGATATCCGTTTCCTTAATAGCAAGCAGAACACGAACATTTTTATGCGTTTCATCGCTGCCGTTAGCAGTTTGGAAGTATGCAGCATTTCCGGGAACAAGAGTGTCTACGCCGGTGTAGTTGTTGGTATAAAAAGCATCGCTTTCAGAGGGATCAATATAGAAAACTTCGGGGTGTGCAAAAATAGGTGCATTATCAACTGTTTCACCGGGTTTATCAATAATTTGACCGATCAAATCAGTCCGATTGGTAAATCCTGCTGCCTTCTGTGCATTTCTGAGCTGCATTGCAAGTTCACCTGTAGCAGCATTACCGGTTAATGTAGTTGCGTCTTTTTCATTTGCTTGGTTTGTTTCATTAACAACGATTACCGAGGTAATTGTACAATTGTTTACGCTACCATTGCTAAAGTTGATAGTAAATCTCGTCTTAGCTCCAACAAAAGCCCCCGCAGATTCTGAACCAATCACATAACCATTAAATTCACAATTGTCAAAATTCAATATGCTTTTATTACTAGTAGAACTAGTATTATATTGTCCGCCAAAATAGCCACCACAAGCTTTTGTACCTGATATAGAGAAACTGTTTTTACAATTCGTAAAAGTAATCGTTCGAGCCCCCTCAGTAGCACTTACATATACAGCTGCCCATTTACCGGAACGAAGAACCATTTTACCAGTGGCATTACAATTTTTAAAAGTTACATTTGAAGCTGCAGATCCAACAAATGCTGCTTTACGGTTTTGTTAATTAGCTGCAATATACGCATTGTCAACCAAGCAATTCGTAAAGGTTACGCTAGCTTGAGAACGACCGACAAAACCACCCGCTTTGGCAGAATCTTCTTTCCAAACCCAATTACCACTTGCGGTACAATTCGTAAATGTTGTGGTGCCACCATTCGTATGACCAACAAAAATCGCCATATCTACAGCACCCGCTGCCTGTGTTACGTTGGCATTAATTGATACATTTTCAACCGTAGCCGCTGTGTATTGTTTATAACCAATTAATACTGCGGAATCTTTTGTTATGGTCGCCTCAGTAACTGTAATTCCCAAATTTTCTACTGTTATAGTGTATTTATTGCTAGAAGTGCTGGCAGTTCGAATCAAACCATTGTTCGTAGTACCCGAAAAATCAATTTTCAAGTTAGTAAACGAATATCCGTTACCTTTAATCGTGATATTTCCATTCACATCAAAGAAAGGCTTTGTAATTTTTCCCTTCTCTGCAAAATCGATGTTACCTGCAAGAATGTAAGTATCAGCCTCGGTATAACCGGTAATCAAATCATCTGCTGAATCAACGATAATATATCCTGTTTCATCGTCTTTTCCATCGCTATTTGTATCAGTAACCGTGACCTTTTGCACGCTTGCAAGGTCTGCACCGACTGTGGGCTCCGTACCGCCTGCGCTGATCGGGACGATCAGGAGCGTGAGGAGCATGGATAGTGTGAGTAAAACTGATAAAAGTTTTTTCATGGGTTTTTATCCTCCATTTTGTTATTTTTTTCTCGGGATACACCTCCGAGATTATATTTTATTCTATCATATTTCATTTTGCTCTTCAAGGATTCATTGGCTCTATTATGTGATTATTTGGGTACATTTTTGACAATTTTTATTGACAAACGACTTTTTTATAGGTATAATTTAAATAATGGATAAGAACCGATGTCTGTGTGACGATTGTTTGCGGAACGCTCAAGAGCGTTCCCTACGGGTTTGTGTTGATTTTGTAGGGCGTGCATTGCACGTCCGCTTGTAAAGCCGTTATCATTTGTTTGCTGATGAACGACCAAACACGCAAGCGCAGTCGCCCCTACAGGTTTCAGCGTTCGGCGTTTATTGATCCAATCGTTGCTTATGCAACGCCTCCCTATATTTATTTTTTATCAATCCCCCCCGAAAGGAGAAATTTTATGCATTGGAGACACTGTGTCGGCAATGACCGAAGTGAAAAATATTACAAATTGGATGATTTTTGGAAATATTCCGAGCCATATTTTAATGACTACTATGTTCCCGACGCGCCGGTAACCCTCAAAACCTTTGGGATCTGCTCGCGCGCGCCGCATGATCACATTGTCAATCGCTATGCGGAAAAGTATATTTTCCACTATATCCTCAGCGGAAAAGGCTGGTTTAACGGCATCCCCTTTGAAGCAGGTGACATTGTTTACTGCACCAACTCCCAACCTTACAATCTTTCGTCAAGCACCGAAGATCCTTGCACCTATGCGTGGGTCTCGTTTTACGGCGGAAAAAGCGAAAAGTACATTGATCAAATGGGGATCCATCAAACATTTAAATGCTATAAAGCCGTCAACTATCAGCGCATTGTGGAAATCCTTTACGACATGATGGAAGTCGAGCACGAGGGCGTAGAAGTAGCTCTTTATCTCGAAGCATGCCTTATTCACCTTTTGGCACTTTCTATGCCGCCCGCCACCGAAGAAGGTAAAAATTTGCAATCCACTCGAAGCGACAAACGGGTCAGGTCCGCTATGGAGTATATTGCCGAGCATTTCCGTGATCCCAATTTGCGCCTTGAGCAGATCGCCGTTGCTACCAACTCCAACGAAAAATATCTGCAACGTGTCTTTAAATCAGAAACAGGCATGTCGATCTATTCCTATATCTCCAAGCTCCGCCTTGACGCCGCCGTTACCCTGCTTTTGTCCTCCAACTATAATGTCAACGAAATTTCCGAATACGTCGGCTACAACGACCGCCGCACCTTTACCGAAGCCTTTAAAAAAGCATTCGGTGTCTCCCCCACCAAATACCACCCTGTACAGGAATAATAGGGGCGCGGGGGCGCGGTTTGTGGGGAAACTTTTGAAAAAGTTTCCCCACACCCCTTCAAAACTTAAAAAATGTTTCTGTGACATTTTGCGTGTAAAAATCTGTTACAGATTTTGTTTTTTTATTGCTTTTTTCTGTTTTTTCTGTTATAATATTGAGTAGAATTTTTGCGCGAAAGGATCTTACCTTTTTTATGAGAATGAGAAGAAAAAAGCACGGGGCTGAGCGCATTGCCGCCTGTGCCGAAATTTTGATCAGCGAGCCCAAAGTGCCCGCTGTTGACCCCAATTCCTATTTTCCCGAAAACCGCCCCATATGTCTTGAAATTGGATGCGGAAAAGGCGATTTTGCGGTTGGGATGGCATCAAAACACCCCGAATACAACTGGATCGCCATGGAGCGCGTACCCGATGTGGCGTGTCTCGCGCTTGAAAAAGGAATGAAAGCAAAAGACACGCGCCCCGATAATCTTCGCTTTTTGATTGGCGACGCACAAAACCTTGTGGAGTGGT